>JBAURA010000401.1:0-1621 GCA_049580985.1 Chloroflexia bacterium | reverse complement strand
CCTTAAACTCCTTACCCGCCAGCTCATTATAAGACAGAAAAAAATGCTCAATCTCCTCAACAAGCGTATCGCTCAACTGGTGGATCGACCTCACCTCCGCGTGCGTATGGCTCACCTCAGCCACCGCCACCAGCCGGTCGTTGCGCGTCGTCTCCCCGTCCCGCTCGGTCTGCTCGGCCTCTATCACCCCGATCAGCCGCGCCTCCACCAGGCACCCCGGAAAAGCAGGCTCATCCATCAAAATCAACACGTCCAACGGATCGCCATCCCCACCCTTCGTGTTCGGCACAAACCCGAAATCGAACGGAAACACCGCCCCCGCCGGCAGCACCTTCTTCAGCGCGAACACCCCCACCGCCTCGTCATAAGTAAACTTGTTCCTGCTCCCCTTCGGCGTCTCGATAATCGCGTTCACCAAGTACCGCTCGCCCTTACCCCCACCCTTCTCCCCCTCACCCTCCACAAAAGGCGACAAATGCCCATAAGCCCCCCTCCCAGACGACCGCCCCTTCGACATAGCCCACGCCCTCCTCCCACAGTAATAACCCCACCCCATGCAAATTACATGCCGCCACCCAAAGCAATACGCAATACGCAATACGTGAACTCCAAAAACAATCTTGGCGAAGCTTGGCGCTCTTGGCTTCTTGACGGTTCCGTCTCTTACGTTTTACGTTTTGCGTTTTACGCTCCACCGACAACCGACAACCTACAACTGACAACTGACAACTGACACCTGACAACCGCCCTCCAAAGGAACCCCCATGCCCCCCTCCCCCAAACTAACCATCACCGACATAATCGACCGCCTACCCAGGCACCCCAACCGCCCCACCTACCGCACTCGCCCCCTGGGCGCCATCCGCCAGATCGTAGTGCACTACGACGGCCTCGACGTCCCGCCCTCCAGCCATGCCGCGCTCGCCTACGATCCCCTTGCCCGCTACATCTCCCAGGCCAACCACCACATCAGCAAGAACTGGAACCAGGACGCCGGGCCGCGCGTCCGCGGCTTCGGCCTCATGTACCACTACCGCGTATCAGCCGACGGGCGCATCTGGCAAACCCAGCCAGAAGACCTTGTGCTATGGCACGCCCGCCACGCCAACTACACCGGCCTCTCCATCTGCTGCGACCTCGGCCCCGACCAGCAACCCCCAACCCTCCAGCTCAGGGGCCTCCGCGCCCTCCTCAACTACCTCTCCGTCCGCCGCCCCGACCTCCCCGCCACCCAACAAGACGTCTGGGGCCACGGCGAGCTAACCGCCACCGGCAACCACACCCCCTGCCCCGGCGCCCTCATAGACTGGCTCCAAACCTACAGACAACAATAATCACGCATCACGTTTTACGTATCACCCACCATGCACTCAAAACCAAAACTGCTTCCAAGCCGACCACCAATCCCCCGCCCGCGACACCACCGTGCGCGCCTCCGGCACCTCCACCCCGTGCTTATACCGGAACGGCTCCGCCCTATCCGGCGACACCAATTCTATCTTGATCTCGCACGGCTTCCCCGGATCGTAAGGGCGCACCGCCGGCCTCTCCCGCACCGCCCGCCGCGCCGCCTCCTCGATCATCTCGCGTGCGCGCTGCGGGGCCGCGTCCGGGCCGTGGG
>JBAURA010000400.1:0-2065 GCA_049580985.1 Chloroflexia bacterium | reverse complement strand
GAAGGTGCTGGCGCGCGTGAAGGAAGAGCACGGCAGCTTCGATCTTGACTTCCTCAACGCTATGCCCCTGGACGAGGCGAACGCCTGGCTGCAAAGCCTGGGCGGGGTGGGGCCGAAGACGGCGGCTTGCGTGCTCCTCTTTGCCTGCCAGCGGCCTGTGCTGCCCGTGGATACGCACGTCCACCGGGTCAGTATCAGGCTGGGGCTGATCGGGCCGAAGGTGAGCGCCGACGACGCCCACGCGCAACTGCTGGCACTCCTGCCCGACCCACAGAACGCACGGGATGTGCTGGCTTTCCACCGCAATATGCTCCTGCACGGCCAGCGGATTTGTGTGTGGAGCCAGCCTAAGTGCGGCAAGTGCGTTATCCGGGAATGGTGCGATTATTACGCCAATCTAATTGCTTCTAAGATGTAGAGAGGGAGCGTAGAACGTAACTGACACAACAGATATGAGGCCGAACCTTTTGCGCCAGTTACATTTAGCTCACGTACAAAAGTAGTGCAAGCTCTGAATGAAACCGACCAAATAGCCTTTGTCATTCTGAGCGAAGCGAAGAATCTGTACCCCGAAGATACACGCGAGGGACGAGATTCTTCGCTTCGCTCAGAATGACAAACATGTAGTTGGTTCGTGCCACCCAACATTTATCCTACCGAGGCACTCTTTCTATATAGGAGCCTTATATCTACATTTTACAGCCCACTCTTTGCTACAACTAAAGAACTAGATTAGATAATGGTAAAATGGGACGAAAGTCGGTTATTCTCCACCGCTCGATTTGCTATAGTTTAATGACCAGGAAATGTTGATTCTCGGCGCGTCTGTTCGTCGTTGTATCGGAGATAAGGATGTAGCGATATGAACAAAAGGCGCGAGATTGAACGAGTGATAGAGACAGATCGAGAGAGGGAGAGAATGGAAGCCGGCATCAGGCGGGAGCGAGTAAGTATAGGAGAGAAGTTTACCAGTTGGGTACGCAACAGCCCGCTCGTGCGCTACCCCGACCTGGGCCTTATCTGCCTGGGCGTGTTCATCATGCTGGTGGGTGTGGGAGCCATCGTGCCGGTGCGCGCCATCTATGCGCGCGACCAGGGCGCGACATTGGACGAGATCGGGTTCATGGCCTCGGCCTTCCTGCTGGGAGCATTCATATTCCAATTGCCCGGCGGGTGGGCATCCGACAAGTGGGGCCGCAAGCCTATTTTGGTGACGGGTGTCGCTATCGGCGGTATAGTGTCGTTCCTCTTCCTGTTGAGCGATCTGGCCTGGTGGTTCATCCTGTTGCGCTTCGTCGAGGGGATCGCGAGCGGCATCATCGGCCCGGCGGCCAACGCCTATGTGATCGACTCGGTGCCGGCAAAGGAGCGGGGCGCGGCTTTCGGGTGGCTCGGGTCGGCTTTCAGCGCGGGCTTCATGATGGGGCCTGCTATCGGCGGGCCGCTGAGCGACTGGTTGGGCTACGCTTCGCCCTTCATCTTCGGCGGCGTCACGGGCCTGATCACCACGGGCTTCCTGATCTGGAAGATGAGCAACCTCAAGCCAAGCACCCAGCCCAAGCCTGTAGCGGACACCGGAAGCGCCACAGGCGAGTTGGAGAAGCGCAGCAGCCGCATACCGGGGAGGCTGTTCATACCCGCTGTCATAGGCGCGCTGGCCTTCACGGTGGCGCAGGGGTTCGGGGACGGCCTGTTCATCTCGATCTGGACGATCTGGCTGGACGATCTGAACGCCAGCACTTCGTATATAGGCCTGACGTTCATCACCTTCTCGCTGCCGCTGATGCTCCTGATGCCGACCACGGGCAAGCTGGCGGATAAGTACAGGCTGTCGCTGCTGATCGCCATCCCGAACGCGCTGCTGACGTTCGTCTACCTAACGTACACGCAGACCACCGACCTGTTTCTTATCGCGGCGGTGGGGCTGCTGGAAGGAGCGTTCCTGGCGGTAAGCGTGCCGGCGCTTAGCTCGTTCATCGCCAACTTATCGCCGGACAATGCGAGGGGCAAGTTGCAGGGGGTGTTCAGCACCACGCGTACGGTAGCCGGGTTCGCAAGCTCGATC
>JBAURA010000399.1:0-1993 GCA_049580985.1 Chloroflexia bacterium | reverse complement strand
CGACGACTCTCCAAAGACTACGAGCGTTTGACCAAGACGAGCGAAGCCTTCGTCTATGTGGCGATGATCCGCCTTATGGTTAGGAAGTTGGCTCATACCTAATGGTTTTCAGACAGTTTCTAAGTTGATTTGCGAAGAATATCTGTTACTAAACGCCAGGCATGTATACACCTGAGCTGCCAGGGACTGCTATTCCCCTAGAAGCCATTCCTCCATCGACGCTCGCGTTACCGGGCCGGTCTGGATGAAGCGGATTATGCCGTCCTTGTCCACGAAGAAAGTGGTGGGGATGGGAAGGACGTGGTAGGTGCTGACCACGTTGCTGCCCGCGTCAGGCAACAGGGGGAAGTCCATATCAAATTCGTCGGCGAAGGCCCTGATCGTGGAGGTGTCGCTCTGGGTCGCCACGCCCAGGACCTCGTAGCTGGTGCCGCCCTGCATCTCGTTATAGAGCTTCACAATCACTGGGATTTCTTCGCGGCAGGGTGGGCACCAGGTGGCCCAGAAGTTGATCATCACCGGCTTGCCCCGCAGGCTCGACAGCCTGACATCTTTTCCCGACAGGTCCTTCAGCGTGAAATCGGGCGCTTCCGCTCCCACGCGAGGGGCAGGCCCCGACCCCGGCGCTTTGAAACGCTCGATCTTGGTGGTGTCAATCAGGCTCTGGAACCACTCGTTGAGGAGGGTTTGCTCGGCGGTCGCGTCGCTCGCCTCCGCCGACACGCGCTGCCTGTTCTTGCCGATTAGGAGCAGGTTGGCGCTGTACTCGCGCATGTGGGACATCTTGAGGGTGTATCTACCCAGGAGGCCCTCTATTTCGCTCAAGTTGCGGCCTGAGCTTGAGGCAACTTCCTCTACGGCCTTGTCCACCTCAGATTCTGTTACGGCCATGCCCGCCTTGCGAGCATCCTGCAACTCCATAAGCTGGCCTATTATCTCTTCCAGGGCCGAAGTGGCGTTTGGGGGGTTGGGCGACGTGCGGTCGTAGAGGGCGTCGAGGAACTTGAGAAAATTTAGCCGGTTCTCTACGTCTCGCTCGTAGATGAACTGGCCGTTCACCCTCGCCACCGCATCGGACGGCACATTGGCAAGGGGATTGGTGATCCAGGCCCAGGCCACCGCCACGGCCAGGAGCAGCGTGACCGACACGCCCAGGACAATATAGCGGTTGCGCTTCCTGGCTTTGGCCGCCGCTCGCGTGGGCGAAAGGACTATCTCTCCTTCGCGCGGCGCTTCGGCCTCCCGATATGCCCGGCCGGCGCTCTCGATCTCTACCTCGAACGTGATCGGTTTTCTTTTGGTGGGTTCTGTTTTGCTCATATGCCGGTAACAACGCGTGGAAAGAGCGTGCTGAAGCTCGCTTCAACCCGGAAGTGCATAATCGGGTGTCAGGCTATCGCTAGGGCGCGAGGTCTATGGCGGGGCCGAACTGGGCGAGAAACGCCATCGAGTTGGTGACGATCAGCAGGCCCATGATCACGAGGAAGATGCCACTGACCAACGATACTATGTTCACGTGGTCGATCATGGTCCAGTTGCCTATTTTGACACTGTACATCTTGCGCGTGATCTTCTTGAGCCACCCCGATATCTGGCCCATAGCCAGCCCCGCGGCCAGGAAGGGCAAACCCAGACCGATTGAGTAGGCCAGGAAAGGCACAAACGCCCTATCAGGCTCGCCGTTCAAGGACAACGTGATCAGTATGCCCAGCCAGTAGCTGATGCAGGGGGTCCAGCCGATAGCGAAGCCTGTGCCTATCAGGAACGACCGCACGTACCCCAGGTTGGAGGCGGGTCGTATATCGAGGCGGCGCGTGTAGTCCAGGAAGGGGATCTTGACCATGCCCATCGCGTTCAGGCCGAAGACGATCAACATGAGGCCCATGATCCACTGTATAAGCTGCCGTTGCGTCCTGAATAGCTCGCTGAGCGCGCCCGCCAAACTGCCCACCACCACCACGAATATGAAGGTGAACCCCAGCACGAACATGAG
>JBAURA010000398.1:0-11524 GCA_049580985.1 Chloroflexia bacterium | reverse complement strand
GTTCTAGAGCGATAGAGATTTCTATCGTTGCGTCTAGATCATCGGTGATCGGCACGGCATCCTGCACGCTGGGTTGGTAGCCCTCAGCGAACGCGCCCATGCTGAACTCCTTGCCTCGCGGCAGCGGGGTGAAGAGCGTGAACTGGCCGTCAGCGTCGGTGAACGCCAGGTCCAGGATCTGATCGCCGCTATCCTCGAAGGTGTCCCAAGTCACGCCCTCGGCCAGCACCACGAAGATGGCGCTCTCGATAGGTTGGCCGGTGGTGGCATCAGTGATCGTGCCCTTGATGACCACGCTGTCCTCGAGGCTGGGGGTGGGGGTGGGGGTAGGCCGGTTGACGACGTCGCCTATGGTGGCGGTGGCGTTTTGGACAGGCTCTCCCTGGATGGAAAGCTGGACCTCGTACTCGCCCACGGGGAGCGGCGAGCCATCCTGCATGTACAGGTAGGTGGACCAGGTGCCCGACTCGCCGCCGGCCCACTGCTCGTCCTGGTCGATGATCACTTCACCGTCCAGCAGCCACTGAAGGTTCCAGTCCAGGCCGTCCTCCATGCCTTCGTATTCCCAAACGGCATATAGCTCGAACGTAGGGTCGGGGAACTCGGTGGCGGGGTTGGCGGCGTTGCCGTCCTCGTCCAGGGCGTCGCCGAAGACGATGGGGCCGAAGAGGCCGGTGTTATTGTTGTTGCCGCCCACGAGCCACACGTCCGCAGTGCCCGATAGCTCGCCGTCTATGGTAAGTTCTACGCGGTAGGTGCCTTCCTCAAGCGGGGCATCGGCCTCCAGCACGGTGTTGAATTCGCCGTCCGCGCCCTCAGCCCAGGCCTCCTCGGTTGACGAGAAGATTTCGTTCCACTCGCCCGCTTCGTCCCGCTGGTACCAGATAGCCTGCCAGTCTTCGCTCCCCATATTGGAGGCTGTAAAGTTGGCGGTCAGCTCGTCTAAACCGGCGGTCAGGACGGTGCCTGTTTCGCCGCCACCTGAGAAGGTGACGTTGCTGAACATTGGATTAGACTCTTCGGGTCCGCCCATTTCGATGCTGGTCGTGCCGAGCGTCTCACCGTTGTACTCTATCTGGAACTCGTAGGTGCCGTCGGGCAGACCTTCGGCCTCCAGCCAGCCAAACCACCAGATACCGGCAGACCCATAGGATTCGGCGTCCCACTCATAGACGGGCCAGGCGTCCACCACTTCCTCTCCATTTATGAAGGCGCGCATCTGGAACTGCCCCCCCGTCTCGAAACCACTGTAGTCAAAGTAACAGACTAAGTTAGGGGAGCCTGACGGGAGAGACGTCACTACACTTAATGGATAGCCATTGTCGTCTACGCCATTGGCGATTATCAGCCTGGACACTTTGGCCGCGCCCGCGCCCGCCTGGGTGGTGGCGGTGGGCGTGACCCTGCCGGGCGTGCCAGGGGTGCTGGTGGCGCCAGGTGTGCGAGGTGTGGCGGGGACCTCTGTATCCTCAGGGGTGGGCGTGCGAGGCTGCCTGGTGGGTGAAGGCTGGGGGCCGATGCCGTTGCGGGCCTGTGTGATCAGAGGCAGCGCCAGGTTTACAGGGCGTAGCGCGTTGATGAACCCGCCGAAAGGCACGCACGAGTCTTCTTCATTGATCACGCCGTCGCCGTTGGTGTCGACCAAGCGGCGGCAGTCTACTATGTCGGGGTTGTTGCCGGAGCCACCCTGCGTGGGCACGCCGATCAGGTTGCCCGCGTCGTCGACGGCTGTGCCGCCGCTGTTGCCGCCGGAGATGGTGGCGTTGGTCTTGATCCAGGCGCGGCCCTCGACGCTGGCCTCAAAGCTGAAGCCGCTAATGTCGCCAGAGGTGAAGGTGATCGTCTCGCCACCTATGGCAGGATAGCCGAAGATGTGCACCTTCTGGCCCAGCCTGAGCTTGTCCGAATCGCCCAACGGTACGAAAGGCAGGCCGAGCGACTCGCCACTCAGGTCGTGGCCGCTCAAGTCCTCGGTCACCTTGACTACTGCCAGGTCAAGCTCCGGCGCGTCCACCACCACATCGGCGATGTAGGTGGGGATGGGGGGGTTGTCGGTGTCGGCGGTGATGAAGACCGCCATGCGGCCTTCTATCACTCTGACGTCGGGCCTGTCTTCGAGTTGAGCTATCAGGTCTGAGACGTCGGTTACGTGATGGTTGGTCAGGATGTAGCCGTCGGGATCGACGATGGTGCCGCTGCCCCAGCCGAGGAAGCGGATCGTCTTCTCACCCTGTTCGTCGGTAAGCTCGACGATGGGGCCGAGCTGCACTACCGCCGGGTAGACCCGGTCAACGACGTCTTCGTCGATGGCCGCCGCCGGCTGGGGCCGCGCCACAGGGAGCGCCGCCAGCAGGCCCATCATGATCGCGGCCAGTACCCGTAGTGTTCTCCGATATCTTTTCATGCTTATCTCCTCTGCTAGAATTGGTTGTCAGTTGTCAGTTGTCAGTTATTGGCCTTTATCGGTTCTGACAACCGATAACCGGCAACTGACAACTGACCTCCGTCTAACGAATACTCTCCAACTTGACTTCGAACTCGACGATGGCAGGCAGGTCGTCAGTCACGAGTACATCGTCGGTTAGCACTGCTTGATAGCCCAGGGCGAGTATGCCCATGCTGTAGATGTGCCCTCTTTCAAGGGGCATCTTCGTCTGGAACTGGCCCTTGTTGTTGGTGCTTACGACCTCTCGCAGCTGCGCCTGGTTGCCATTCCACGTGCTCCAGGTAATTCCCTCTTCCAACACGATGAAGGCCGCGTCGCGGATAGGCTTGTTGGTAATCGCGTCCAGTACCGTCCCCTTGATGATAACGCCCTTAGCGGGGTCGGGGGTTGGGGAGGGAGTGGGCCGGTTGCTATCGCCTACCGTCACATAGCTGGTCTGCACTTGCTTGCCTTCAAGTGAAAGTCTGATTTCATACTCCCCATCGGCCAGGGGTGTGTCGTTGCCGGTGTGAAGATACATGCTCCACGTCCCCGACTGGCCGGCTTTCCATTTCAGGTCGTTGTCAGCCACTACCTCGCCGTCTCTCAGCCAGGTAGCGTTCCAGGGGGTGTTTCTCTCCATCCCCTGGTATGACCAGACCGCGTACAGCCGGAAGAGGCCACCGGGGAGCTGGGGGCCGACCTGCCCGGTCGGGTTGTTGTCATCATCTACTTCGTCGGTGAACTGGACTGGCCCGAACTGCGCGCCCCCATCGTTGCTGTTGCCCAGGAGCTGCACATCCGCCGTAGCCGCCAGTTCGCCATCTATCAGTAGCTCTACCCTGTAGAAGCCACGCTCGTGGGGAGGCGCGCCCAGCTCTGTGTCCAACTCTACGTCGAACGTGCCGGTCGCGGCCCTGTCCCATTCGGTGTCCGGGTCCCTGCCGATCTCCAACCAGTTGCCCTGGCTGTCGAGCAGGTACCATACGTCGGCCCATTCGGTGTTCGGCTTCATGTTGGCAGCTTCGAAGTGGGCCGTGATCTTATGGATGTTATCAGGCAGGATAGGGCCTGATTGCCCCTCCGCCTCGAAAGTGATGTTGCTGAAGGTAGGGGCTTTGGGGTCGCGGCCCCCGATCTGTATGGAGGCGCTGCCCATTGCTCGGCCGTCGTACTCTACCTGGAACTCGTACTCGCCGTCGGGGAGTGGCGAGTCCAGGAAGCCCATCCAGTACTTGCCTTCCGTGCCGAGCACTTCGGGCCATTCGCCTTCCTGTGTCGATCCATCCTGTTCGTAGCCGTCCAGGAACAAGCGCACCGCATAGGGCGTGCCGACCTCGAACTGCGCGAAGTCGAAGAAGAAGATCAGGTTAGTCGAGCCGCTCGGCAGCGACCTCACTACACTCAGAGGCTCGCTGTCGTCGGTAAGCCCGTTTGCGAAGAAGAGCCGCGATATTCTGCTGCCAGTGGTGGCGGTGGGTGTGGCCCGTGGAGTGGTAGAAGCAGAAGGTGTGGTCGGGATGGCTGTGGGCTTCCTGGTGGGTTCCTCAGTCGGCGCTTCGCCGGTGGGGGTAGGCTGCGGCTCAAGGCCGCTGGTCGCCTGATTGATGAGCGGCCTGGCGAGGTCTACGGGACGCATGGCGTTGACAGGGCCGCCGACGGGCACGCACACATCCTGGTCGTCGATCTTGCCGTCGCCATTGGTGTCGATCAACCGTTTGCACTCGGCATCCGGCCCGGTGTTACCAGGGTTCATCTCGGTTGGCACACCAACCAGCAGGCCGGTCTCGTCCAAGCCAGCGCCGCCGCTGTTGCCGCCTGGGATAGCCGCGCTGGTCTTGATCCACGCCCGGCCCTCGATACCGGCTTCAAAGGTGAAGCCGCTGACGTCGCCCGAGGTGAAGGTGATAGTTTCGCCGCCTCCCGCCGAGTAGCCCAGAACGTGTATCTTCTGGCTCAGCTTGAGCTTGCTTGAGTCGCCAAGCCCGACGGTTGGGAGGCCCAGCGCATCCCCGTCTATGTTCTTGCCCGATAGATCCTCGACTATCTTCACCACCGCCAGGTCAAGAGCGGGGTCGTCGGCCCGCACCTCGGCCATATACGCAGCCACGGGCGGATTGTCGGGGTCGATGGTGAGGAAGACCGCGAGCCTGTCCTTGACGATCTTCACGCCCGATTGTGCCTCGATTTGAGGCTCCAGCGCGGAGACGTCGGTTACGTGATGGTTGGTCAGGATGAAGCCATCGGAGTGGATGATGCTGCCACTACCCCACCCTATGAACTTCAGCGTCTTGGCCCCCTGTCTGTCCGTGATCTCCAGTATGGGGCCAAGCTGCACCACCGCAGGCACGATCCTGTCCACCACATCCTGCTCGATCGCGGAGGCGGTATTCAACTGTCCGGCAGGCAAGGCCAACAAGGCCGCGCAAGCCACTACAGTCAGTATTCTTAACAGCCTACGATGTGCTTTCATCTCAGGGATCAGGGGTCAAGGATCAGGGGCCAGTAATTCGTAGTACGTAATTACCGCTATGGCTCTTTGGTCGTAGCTATGGCAAAACTGCGGTTTCTACAAAGTTATCGAACCAGGGCAGCACGGTGGCGCGGTCGCTATCGGTGGAGCGGACGCTGAATACGTATACTTTATCGCCTTTGCGGACGAGCCGGTCCTCACCGATTATCACTTTGGGTATGTTGCCGCTGAGGGCGTTATTGGGGGTATCTACAAACACGTACTCCAGCCTGTAGCCAGGGAGGCCCTTGATCTGGAGGGGTTGCTTGTTCGTGCCCGAGCCTGTGAAGCCGGTGCTCTCCAGCACTCTGAAGGCGTTCAATTCCCGCCCCCTGGTGGTTGCCAGGTCGTTAGCGACCAGGCCCAGCGTGGTGGTGGCGGGCGCGTTGGCATCGACCGTCACGCGCTCGACCTGGAACAGGGTGAACGGTTGATTGCTCTTGACGTCAGGCTTGGCTACTATCGTGCCGGCCGTGTTGTTGATCAGGCCGCTGTCACTCGATACCCAGTTGCCCGGTAGTGTGACTCTTACTCCGGTAGCGTCGGTGTAGGTCCTTGTGCCCCCGACGACCCCGTTCCAGATGAACATCCCCAGGATAAGCGCCACGACCGTCACCCCGAACGTCAGCAACAGGGACGTGGTGTCCATCGGGTTGACGCGCTTGCGAAACTCCTTCACCATCCTGGTCGCGTCCCCGGCCACATCCTGTACTATGTCCGACGCCCGGTTGGTGATGCTGTTGTTATCACTCATAATCGTTTCTCCTCTGTCAGTGATACGTGATAGGTGGATGATTCATCCCCTCTATATGCTATACGGCATTAGTGGTCGAAAACTGGACTCTTTTTCGTATACCTTTTGGGTAGTCTTTTAAAGGAAGTTAGTCCAGTTGTCTAATTTCTACACTTACCACGCGTGATATATGACGCATTACGTCTTACGCTGTCGGCGTCGTTGTGACTGTTGTGGTGGTCGTGGTAGTCGTGGTCGCGGGTGGGAGGCCCATGTCGGAGCGGAGGTCGCGCCTGACCAGGGTGAACACCAGGCCCAGTATCACTGCCGCGAATAGAGTGCCGAGGAGCAGGGAGGGCCAGGCGCTGTACCCACCGACCGTACCCTGGGCCAGCTTGATCCCGGTCTGGCTGATCTCGCCGCTGAGCCAGGAGAAGAGGCCGTAGAGGATAGCTGCCAGCGTGATCCCGACCGTCATCCACCACACGCGCTTGGGGTCGAACTTGTCGCGGCCCAGGAAATAGCCGATCAACGCGCCCAAGGCGCCGTGTACCATCTGCGTCACCACTATACTGATCACGCCGGCGCCCAGATCTACCCCGCCATTGGACACCACGGTAATTATGTTGATCATGGCCGCGTAGCCGAGGCCCGCCGCCGAGCCGTACACCACCCCGTCGATCCTCTGGTCGAACTCGCTGGAGTAGAAGATGCTGAACCGCACCGCGGCGTAGATCAGGAACGACGTCACGAAGCCTAGAATGAGGATAGAGCCGAGGATCTCCCAAAGCACATCCCTGCCGAGCCACTCGGTTACGTTGAAGTAGCCGTGGGTGAGGGGACGGCCTATTGTGGAGGCCAGCAGGCCCGCCAGCACGGCCACTCCTATCACGTACTGCTTCGGCTCAGGCTCGCTCCTGTCCTGAGAATAGAATATCGCCAGCCATATAGCGGCGGGTATCAGCGCCAGCAAGAGGCTCACCAGTCCCAGCCAGAACCCACCGAGGCGTGGGTTGAAGACCAGCACGATAAGCTCAACTATGCCGACGAAGGCGAGCAGTCCTACCAGGTAGGACAACTCCGTCCGCCATACACTGAGCCTGTTTCGAACCACATCCATGTTCATAACTCTCCTCCTGGGTAACAGCTTCTCTGAATAACCGGTCTGGGCAATATTTGGAATGGCAGACCGGCTCCGCGCGAAAGCGTTGCGCGTGTATCATGCCTATGCGCCCATTAGAACGCCTCGACAAGCTACATAAGAATACCGCACACTACGTAATGGCGCTATGTAATACACCGTACTCGCAACACCTTGTTTCGCTTCGAGTTGATTATACCAGGAACGCGCCAAATGTGAACATACAAAATAGATACAAAAAACTATACAACTAAAGTTGTAGTGAGATTGGCACGAAAGGAGCTGGCGACCGAACAAAACGGGCATGCGGCCAGTAGTAAAGGTGAAGGCCTTCAACAATCGCCACGCTTAGGATCTTACGTACTGGATACATATATGAATGAGAGAGAAGCTATCTCGCGGCTGAAACGCGGGGATATAGGTGGGTTGGAAGCCCTGGTCAAGCTGCACCAGGCACAGGCTTTGCAGGCCGCCTACCTGACCACCGGCGATTATGCGCTTGCCGAGGACGTTGTGCAAGCCGCTTTCTTGCGTGTCTATGAGCGCATAGAGCAGTTCGATAGCAATCGACCGTTCGCGCCGTGGTTCCTACGCAGTGTAATCAACAGCGCGCTCACTGCTGTCACAGGCCGGAGAGAGCTGTCGATGGGGTTCCAGGCGGATGTCTTGGACGTGCCAAGCCCCGCGCCCGGCTTGCAGGAGATGTTGGAGGCGGCTGAGACGAAAGAGGAGATCCTGGCCGCCATAGAGCAACTGCCCCCGGCGGAACGAGCGGCCATAGTCATGCGCTACTACCTGGACTGGACCGACGCCGAAGTATCGCACAGGCTGTCGGTCCCGCCCGGCACGGTGAGGAGGCGGCTTCACGACGCCCGCAGGCGACTGCGCCGTCTCCTCCCCACCTGGTAACAATCAGGAAGCAAATCTGCTTCCGGTCTGATGAGAATAGGAGAAAGCAATGAGTGAAGATTTCGTGAAGAATGTGTTGAAGGCACACGCTGAGGCCAATGTTCCCCCGCAGGCGGACGTATGGCCCGCCTTGCGAGAGCAGGTGCGCCGGGGCAATAGTGCGTACGGAGCGCGCCCTTCTATCAGTTGGAGGCCCCTCGCGCTGGGCGGGGCGCTGGCCCTGCTGTTGGTCCTCCTGGCGGCTGCGTCTCTGCTTGCCCTGCCAGCCCCGGTGAGCGCGGAGGAGATCCTGGCGAAGGCCGAACAGGTGGCGAAAGAGAATACTACCGCCGGCCTGCAAAACTTCTACGGTGATTTCGTCTCCTTGTACCGGAACAACGCGAATGTGGCCTTCTATGAGCAGCGACAGGAGACATGGTTCCAGGCACCTGACCAATACGCCTACAAAATTACTTATGACCTGGAATCAGGAGAGAGTTACACACTTGCCAATGGCACAGATGCCACGCATGCGTACCAGTACAGGGGGGACAGGAACCTGATCCAGGTGCTCGACAAGGATACTTCGTCGCTCCAGTTGCCGGGTGAGCCGAGCACCAGCACTCTCCAGGTACTTCTCTTCAGCCCCACAAGCCTGGCGGAGATGTTGGAACGCGCGCGGCAGAAGACCTCTCCACCACTCAGCCCGAAATCGGAGCCACGCCCGCCGTATAAGTACGACGCAAAGGTCGTGGGCGAGGAGGAAGTGGTGGGCCGCCGCACCTATGTTATAGAGTTGACTTTCGTGCCGGGCGCGTCTGTCCAAACTCCGGAGAGCCAGATCCCGGAGAAGATGAAGATGTGGATTGACAAGGAGATTTACGCGATCCTGCGCTACGAAGGCTGGGATGGGGAGGGCCGAGTGCTGCGTAGCGGCATCTACGAGAGCTTCAGGATCAACGATAGCGCTCCGATCGACATTCTGAGCGTCATGGCGCCCCCGGACGCGGATATGGTGCTCCTGGACTTTGTCGATGCCGACAATGAGAGCATTGAGCAAGAGTGGCGAATAGTTGCGCGGCAGGCACCTTATCAATTATTCGAGCCGTCCACTCTCCCTGATGGATTGACGCGTGGCCGCCCACTGTATGACACCAGACGCGGGGTGACCTCGCAACTCTTTACGGGAGAGGTTAAGGTAAAGACGGCTAATTCCAACAGCGAATGGAAACTGAGGCCCCGCGAAGAGTCCGAGAGATCGACGTCATTACCCCGGCTGGCAATCATCCAGGGGCCGCCTGCCTCCATAAAGGAAGATATGCTGGGCGCGAGTACAGCAGTCCAGGCAGGCAATATCACGGGCCGCTTCTACACGGTAGGAATAGACAACATTCTAGTCTTCGACCGCGAGGGCACGCGCATAAAACTGTATGCCCTGGCAGCGGGTGATAAGAGTGCCTTTACAAGTAGCGAGCTGGTGAGCATCGCGGAAACGATGCAGCCCCTGGCGGTAAAATAGCTGTTCTAACCATTGCGCGACGAGAGGAACGGGTCGGGCAGGAGCCGCTCGACAACTCCAATGGGGCCGAGCCTCCTGCGGATGTCCCGGAACCGCCTCTCGCCGCGCACGATCCTGCACACGGCGTCCCAGAAGAAGGGCACGCGCCTGGGCAGCGAGTAGCAGGCCCTCGGCAGGCTTACGTAGATGCGCCACCACCGGCGGGCCGAAATGAGGTCGGGCATGAGCGCCGAGTCCAATTGCTCTGTGTATTGGGTCATTTTGCCTAGCGCGATGCAGCGCGCGGCGATTTGTCCGCTCCTGATCGCCCAGTAGATACCCTCGCCTGTGAACGCCTCTACCAGCCCAGCCGCGTCGCCCACCAGCAGGCCACGCCCACGCTGCACGGGCGCGCCGGGCCGCCTGCACGGCAGCAGGTAGCCGTGGGTCCGCAACACCCTCTTGATCGCCCCGCCTGGCACGCGGTTGGCAGTGTGCTTCTCGTCGTACCGCTTCAGGTGGCTGCCGTAGTCGTCGATCATCGCCAGCCCTCCCACGCCTACGCTCAGGTGATCGCCCTTGGGGAATACCCACCCGTAGGACGCCTTTAGCTCGCCCAGGTCAAGCCCGAGCTTATCGTGCCAGTAGTCCATAGCCGCAGGCTCTACCTCCACCTCGCTCTCGATGGCGGCCAGCGCCCACCTGTCGGGCATCAGGTCCAGGTTGCGCGCCACTCGTCCAGTCGCGCCGTCGGCACCCACCAGGTAGTCGGCGGTCAACCGGCCCTTAGTGGTGTTGACCGTTGCGCCCGCCTCATCGGATGCCACCGACTGCACCGCGACGCCGTCCATTACTTCTACCCCGACATGGCACGCCCTTTCCACCAGCAAGTGATCGAACCGGCTCCTCTGGACCATGTACACGAGGGGATTCTTGCTCGTCACGACGTATGGGCGACGCGTGCGCCAGCTAAAATCGACGTTGTAGAGCGTGCGCTCGGTCACGTCGTCGATGGAGAAGGGGAGGGCGCGCGCGGCTTTGTAGGTGATGCCGCCGCCGCACGTCTTGTACCTGGGGAGTTTCGCTTTCTCTATGAGGGCTGTGCGCAGGCCCGCGCGCGCCAATTCATAGGCCGCCGTCGCGCCCGAAGGCCCCGCGCCCACCACGATTGCGTCGTAATGTCCATTTTGTGTCATTCTTCTCTACTCGTTAAGATCTCAATAGAACGAAAGGCCCGTAGGGGCACCCCTTGTGGGTGCCCTGTTGGCATACCTCGATCTTGTCCCAACAGGGCACCCACAAGGGGTGCCCCTACGGGCAGATTAGAAACATACGCACGGGCCAGTATAACCGTTTTGCGTGCAGGCCGCAGGTGCTTGCTTGCCAACCTGAACCTCGGCCCAACAGCTCGTGTGTTTATTAGTGTGTCTGCGTATGGTGGCCCGACGGAACCTTCCGGCGAGCTTGTGGTTGCGGGCGACAACTTTCGTGAAAAGGTGTGAAACTATGGATGCATCTCTGTTTGAATACGACCGCAACGCACCCCTGGACATCCGAAACGTGGGTAGCGCGAAGGAAGATGGGGTAGCGGCGCGGCTCTTCACCTACTTGACGCCACATGGCACGCGCCGTGCCGCCGAGATTATCGCCCCGACCGCGAGGGGCCGCACGCCGCTATCCTGTACGTACACTGGCTGGCCGAGACGCCCAACGCCAACCGCACGCAGTTCGTGGAGGAAGCCACCGAGATGGCGAAGCGTGGCGTCGTGTCGTTGCTGGTGGAGACTATGTGGTCGGAGCGGGACTGGTTCATCAAGCGCACGCAGGAAGAGGACTACGCCAACTCGGTCCGGCAGGTGGTGGAGCTGCGGCAGGCGATGGATATACTGCTGTCCGAGCCTGGGGTTGACCCGTCGCGCTTCGCCTACGTGGGGCACGACTTCGGCGCGATGTACGGCACGCTGATGGGCGCGCACGACGCCCGCCCGCGATACTACGTGCTGATGGCGGCCACGCCTCGCTTCGCCGATTGGTACCTTTACTATCCCAAGCTGGAAGGCCAGGCGCGCGAGGACTTCAAGCAAGAGATGTCCCCGCTCGACCCCATCACTCACATCCCGGCTCTATCCCCAGCGCCACTCCTGTTCCAGTTCGCTACGCACGACGAGCACGTGCCGGAGGTGCGTGCGGTTGAGTTCCACGAAGCTGCTGCCCAGCCCAAAGAGGTGTCCTGGTACGATGCGGGGCACGAGCTAAATGAGGAAGCCCGCCAGGACCGGATGGCTTGGCTCTCGGAGCGCCTCGGGTTATAAGCACATTGCACAAGA
>JBAURA010000397.1:0-11705 GCA_049580985.1 Chloroflexia bacterium | reverse complement strand
GAATCTGATAGGCTTCGTAGTGCCTGTGCACTCTTTTCATACATGAGTCTAAAGGGTTAGAGATTGGGGGTTAGTGGACATGAGCAGTGGTGAGGAACAATAGAAGGTTACAGGTAAGGAGGTGGTGTTGGAGCACCCGTTTCTCAGGGTGTACATGGAGCACGTGCGTCTGCCTGATGGGCGGGTGATAGAGGACTGGCCTATCGTGGGCGCGCGGGACTACGTGATGGTGGTTGCGCGGAACCCGACGGGTGAGATGCTCATCCTGGAAGGGTACAAGCACGGGCTGGGCAGGAGTAGCTGGCAGGTTGTAGGAGGCTATATCGAGGTTGGGGAAGAGCCGCTGCAGACGGCGAAGCGCGAGCTGCTGGAAGAAGCAGTCTACGCGTCAGACGACTGGGCGCACCTGGGGACGTTCGTAGTGGACGCTAACCGGCGGGCAAGCTGGGCGCACATCTTCCTGGCCCGTAATGCGCGCCCTGCAACAAAGCCTGAGAGTGACGATCTGGAGCGCACCGAACTGAAGTGGGTTCCAGTTCAGGAGGCCGCCTCGGCACTCAGCGACGGGCGCGTGGGAATCATAAGCTCGGCAGTGGCAATCGCGCTTGCGTTGCCGCTCCCGTAGCTATGGTCTGGTTCCGTACACACTCTCGTACTTCTGCACCCCCAGCAACCCCAGCAGGATCTCGAACTGCGTGCCTTTGTGCTCCGGGTGGTACTCAAGCCTGTTGCGCTCGAAGTATTGCACGAGGTAGGTCTTGCCGTCGGTTTGGCTCCGCTCGTCGAAAGCCTCTGAAAGCGGGTAGCCGAACACTGGTATGCCCCCGTTGACCTCCCAGTACGACAGGAAGGGATCGGAGAGCGTATGCCCCGATTCTGGGAAGATCCGAACACCCGCGAACGCACCGTTGTTCGGCACACGGATAAAGGGCGCTCTATTGGGGTGAGAAGCCGCCAGGTCCGCCCCCAGCCTGCCCAGCAGCACGTAAGATTCCTTGCCCCGGTTCTCAGGGTGCAGCTCGAAGCGGGCGCGCTCGGTGTACTGGACCGTGTAGGTCTTGCCGTCCTCCAGCTTCTCGCTTAGCTCTCCTGTTACAGGCAGGCCGAATTGGGAGAAGCCGCCGTGCATGAACCAGTATTCGAGGAACGCCCCGCGCAGGCACTCGCCTGTTTCGCTGAAGCACCTGTTCGCGCCGGGCAATTGAGCGTCGGGTTTAGGCGCGGGCTTGCCCGGCACGGCGGTAGGCGCGGGACCGGCGGGCGGCACAGGCGTGGGCGCCGGCGACGTATACGCGATGCGGTAGATAGTGCCCGTCCTATCCTGCGAGGCGAAGAGCGAGCCATCATAGGGATTGACCGCCACGCCCACCCACATATCGCCCGTATTGAGGAACTCCTGGGGCGCGCCTGAAGGCTGGCCGCCCTTGAACGGCACGAACACTATGGCGCGATTGTCCGGGTAGTTGATGCTGTGCTGGGCCACGAACACCCCACCCCAGTACTGCGAAGGGAACGAGGCCACCGGCCCCTGGTAGAAGGCCATACCGAGTGGCGCGGAATGGGGCGGGAAGTTAGCGGAAGGTGGGATAGTAGCGCCGCAGCTACGGCCACTGAACAGGGGATTAGTCTGGCGGTTGCCGATACAGAACGGATACCCATAGTCCCCGCCGTCTACGAGTTGGTTCAGTTCGTCAGGCGGCTGGCTCTCGCCCAGGTCATCGGCCCCATTGTCCACGCCCCACATGACGCCGGTGGTGGCGTCCCACCCGAAGCCGACAGTGTTCCGCAAGCCCTTCGCCAAGACGCGCCCGCCTGAGCCGTCGGCATTGTACTGCCAGATAGTGGCCCTGGTGGTGGCCTCCTGCGCGTCGTCGTTGAACGAGCCGATGTTCATGTAGAACTTGCCGTCCGGCCCCCAGGCGATAGTTTTGGTGCGATGCCGGCCATCGGCGGGCAGGTTGCCGATGAACACCTCCCTCGTATCTGCTACCAGGTCGCCGTTTGTGTCCTGCAAGCGCATAACACGCCCAAACTCACCGACGTACACCCAACCTGCGTGAAATACCACGTTATTAGGCGAATAGAATCCGCCAGCGAAAGTGATGGTGGAGTCAGCCTTACCGTCATGATTGCGGTCGGGGAGCACCTTCACTTTGCTGTTGGTAGAGCCAAACTCGGCTACGTAAAGATCGCCATCCGGTGAGAAGGAGACGAAGCGCGGGGTAGTCAGCCCGCTCGCGTATACCTCGGCCCTGAAGCCGGGCGGCAACGCCAGGGGGGCAATATCCGGTGACGCCTGCACAGGCATGCCCAGGTGGAAGCCGCCCAGGATAATAGCCAGGGCTACAGCCACAAATAGAAGTACGCATCTCTTCTTCATACATATACTCCTCAGCTAGGGGGAGGGATCCCGGAAACATAAGTACAATACCATGGAGAGGCAACATACCATGCCTCTGTGCTATTCAACGAACCCCATACCCTACCCATTTTCCAATATGGGCAGGTATCATACAAGCTGTAGTTTCAATTATGTCAACTTGACGCCAGGGTAGGCAACTTGATATAATTCTATGTCTTAGACGAATTTGGGCCGCTAGCTCAATGGCAGAGCAACTGACTCTTAATCAGTGGGTTCAAGGTTCAAGTCCTTGGCGGCTCACCCTAAATTCCGCACGAAATTAGCTCGGATGTTCTGGCATCCGGGCTTTTTGTTTGGGTTTGACCACTTAGTTGACCACTACGGCGTCCCGAGGTCCCTCGAATGCAATTAGAGGACCTTTTGGATCCGCCTTGTGCCGGATGGAGGCTGCAAAGAGCACTGAGCGTTCAGCCATCTAGTCGGTCACAAATCGGACCTCCCATCTTGCCTCAGTTGGACAAGAGCGCGTACACGAAAGAGTTGGCGTAGCCTGGTATGGTGCATCTGTGACCTGGAAGTCTTGTGTACCTAAGCTGTCGACGGAAGACTTAATCCTCAACGCTGATTGTCTTCCTCCCCTCTATCAACGCCCACGTACAATTGGCTCTTCCCAGTTTCTGGTGAACTCACCCGACGGGCAGGCTACTGGACAGCAGCCGTTGACGCAGCAGAGCAAAGCCTGCTCGCCCGTACATTGCGCGCTTCACGGTCTTGAGCTTGTTTACCTGTCCCTCCGTCTGACCCTGGCTCCAGGGAAGAACGATTGCCGCCTTCACCGCGTCGTAGTCACGTCCGATGCCCAGAGGGAAGCTTCTCATCTCCCTGATACAGCTCTTGTGCGCCTGTTCCAGCCAGCAGTCTAGCATCTCGAATTGCTTGTGGCGTACCATAACGTGGGAGCTCTGTAGAAGCGCATGCACTCGCTACACCTCCGTCGAGGTTTCCAGTAACCTTTGCAGCCGGGCTTGCTGCTCCTCGTCTAAGCCCTTGCTATCTCTGGCGAGCAGCCAGCGCAGTTCTCTTGGTGAAGTCGAGGCTGCCCGATCCTTGCGTAGGTGAGCAAGGTCAGCTTGAGTAGGGTACTTGCGAAGGTAGCTGATATAGCTTTTGACGACTGACTTACCTCCTGGGTACCCCTGCTCACGGATCTCGCGAAAGAGCTGCGCTGCATTACGACACCCCTCAGCCCACCACTTCAACAGGAACTCCTCGTATGGATCTAGCACACTGACACGCCGTGGTCTTGACGTCAGCTCGGGAGCAGTGGTGGGTACTGGTTGGCGAGTATACTTACGAACGGTATTACGAGCAAGACTAACCTCCCTGGCAACCTGGTGCAAGCTCAACCCTTGAGATCGAAGTACATGAACGCGTTGATTCAGCTTCCACTTGCGGTCAAGACGTGCCTGAGATTGCTCCAAGCCAAGCGGAGTGGTCGAGATTGCCGGGTGCAAGAGGTGCAAGAGGTGGAGTGGGCGGTTTTGCGGACGGTGAGGGAGGCGGCAGCACGGTATTCAAGGTATCGAAAGTATCGCATCGTGATCCCGCATCCGAGGAGGGGACTTCGTCTGGAACATAAACGCGGGCACGAACAAGGAACGCTTCAACGGCTTCTCCCAAGTTCTTGTACAAGTGCCACCTGTCCGCAACCTGGACGGCTTGTGGTGCCCCTTGGGTCGCCCCTCCACGTAATTAGCCCTCTATCTCGGCTGACGACCTCGACTTGTGGGTGAGCAGCGAACCAGGCGCGGACTGACTCCACACTCCTATCAGGCAGCAGATCAAGCACTTGCTGTCTCTCCAAATCCACGATGATCGTGCCGTAGCGCTTGCCACGTCGCCAGCCGTTCGCCGCCCCTGCCGCTGCAGCTAAATCTAACCTGCTGCAAAGCAGCTCGTAGGCGGGTCGTGAGGCGAGAAGATGGTTCAAGCAGTTCCGGCAGACGTTCGGCGAAGACCTTACGCACTCAGTTGGCAACCCTGCAGAAGAATCTGCGTACCCTAAGCAGCAACCTTATAGGGCGACCGACACAAGGCAAATCGGCTGGTGTGCGGCAGTAATGACTATGAACATGACGAGACGGTGTTGAGGACAATGGACACATTACCCTCCGGCGAGTTAAGCTGACATGAACAAGCAAGCCATCAGGACTTTCGCAAATTGAGGTAATCTTCACTCCTCGTGGCAATGGCAGCAGGATTGCTACTGGCGTACTGAGCATTCTCGGCATTTTCTTGGTGACCTCCCCTGCTATTAGTGGGAGAAGTGTACCAAATCGGCTCGGAAAAACCGCTCCTCCTTCACCAGAAACTGGGAAGAGCCAAATCTGAGCCGCCCTTGAAGTTCCACGTTGACAATCAGGTTTGAACGCTCGTTCGCCTGCGGGCTTGCATTCATAACCAACACGAGCACACACAATACTGCCAATTTCACCGACGGTTTCACCACTGTGGAAGATTTACTGGCTTTGCCCTTCTGGGCAATGCTAGCTAAAATTTGCCGCCCCTACACCTCAGTGACTTTTCCATAGCGTAGAAACGCTAAAACCATAGACCCCTCAACCCGGTCGTGTCCCACAGTTTCCTGAGCGGGAATGCGGCCTTCAGCAATATCGTGATGTGCCGTTTGGCGGCTCACATTTAAACGGGTCGCGACTTCAGACGCTGTCAGTAGCTTACCTTCCATAACTGGCTCTTAAGAGGTCCGGATACTGTTGGAACACAACTGTGAAAGCGCTGTAAGGCCTTGCAAGCGTTTTCTACAGTGATAGCTGCCTCTCGTTTGGTTGGCCTGCTGTACATCCCGGCTTCTGTCTGGTGGGCATCGCGCCCTTGTAGTTGGCCCTTGACGGGGTGCTTTGAAGGAGCATGGGGGGCTGCACTTTGTCCGTTTCATTCTGTAATCAAACAGTAGTAATTTGAGTCCGCCTTGAACGAAGTGAGTCATGTTCTTAGTCTTATTTTCTAGTAATCTGTTCAAAGTAGGGAGGGTAAAAAAATGGACGACATAAAGGCTGGTCTAACGAATCAAAGCGACATTCAGGAGATCCTCTATTTGACCGGTTCGGCGCTCAAACCGGTCCTATCCCTCAAAGATACGGCTGAGGTAATTCGATGCCTGGCCGAGCGCACGAACGACGAGCCGTACGCGTGTCGACTGGAGTTGCTTATCAATAAAGTTCGGAATCAGTTTAGTTCCAGGGCCTCGGATAGTTATGCGGCAGACTTCTACCTTTACTACATCCACGCTGCCTTCTTGCTGCACTTGCACAAGCTCCTACTACGTGCGCTAGAGCTTGGGATCCTTAGTAGCATGGGCAATTTCGGCGATTCGCTGCTACTCGACGCGCATTTGCTCTTGCACCAGAAAAAGGTATGGGTGCTGGCCAACGAACTGACAGCTTGGTACCAGGACCCTCAGGACCTACAGAAATCGCTGGACTCCCTGTATATTGCCCGGTCTGGGCTGGCTGGTTGAACGAGCCTGGCAGCCCAACACGTGCCTATCAGTGGGCCTGGGCCGTACCTGGCCCGCAACCGAGGAGGAAAAGAGGAAAGACTCTGAGCCTATGCGGCGACAACAACATCGGACAACAACATCAGGTCATATAAACTGCTCAAACGGAAAGGAGATTACCAGGATGAAACTCTTCATCAAGAACTTAGAATTTGCCCTTTATTGCGCCTCGATCATCATCGGCGCGGGCGTGCTGACCTTACCTCTCAGCGCGAGCCAGATGGGCTTTGTTCCTTTAATCGTGTTGATTGTAATCGAGGGCTTGGGCTTGCTGCTCATTTACCGCAGGCTAGCGGAGACGCTGTTCAGCAACGTTACCAGCGTGGTGCGTGAGAAGGAGTCGGCCCTCAGCTTTGATCCGGCTGCTGCCCGACCGGACACTTTCAAGATCTTTCGGATTGAGGCGAGCCGAGGAGCGGCGCTGCTCGATTCCGTTATCCGGCGTACCGGCTTGGGGCGCGCAGGTCTCGGCACTCTCCTGGTGGGCATGATCCTGTACGTCTACTTCGCGGACGTCGGTTACATCATCTTGGGCAATCGCTCGCTCAACGGGTTGGTAACGCAGACTCGTGGCTTCGGGTCAGACATGCTGCCCATCTTCTTTGTCGTGGGTGGCCTGCTGATCCTCACGTCTCTCTTTCTACCTCGCTTCTGGAGCAAGCCTTCGGCCCTAAGAGGTGCTCTACAGAAGTCGGCCATGATGGGAGGTTGCTGGGGCATAGGGCTGGCGTTACTGGACCTGAACACGAAGATCGCCGGCAGCACGCAAGGCAATTCGTTCTTAGGCTCGGTTCTGTTCCTTGTAGCGATCATCGCTTCCATGTTCTCCGGAAAGACGGTGCAAAGTGACGAGGACGAGAGCGAGGGGCTGAACGCCCAGCACAGGGTGAACATGGTAGTGATGGTAGTGGAGCTAGGATTGTTGGTCTTCGCGTCGGTGCTGGCGTTGTGGATATTCGGCCATGCGGGTATTATCCAGCCGTTCTTCGCCTTCGCACCTGATTGGCTGGCTTCACTCGACCTGGTGACCGCCTTGCAGGTGGGGGGCGTGGTGCTGTTCGCTTACGTGGGCACGGGCATGTTCAACTTATGCATCTACCCCCAACTGTTTGCCCGTAACCAGGGGGCCAAGAAGGGACCCCGCTTTACTCAAGTGGTAACGCTGGGCACACTGTTGCCCATGGCGGTCTACATCTGGTGGACGGTCACGAGCGGCTTCTTGCTCTCCCCGGCAGACCTGTATCAGACCGACGCGGCTAACGAGGGCACCCACATCGCGATTGCCCAGAAGGCGGCGGTGATCAACCCTGAGCTCTACTGGACCATCAGCCTCAGCGGGTATCTGTTCGCCCTGATGGCTGTGACCTCGGCATGTGTCGGTTTCACCGAAAGCCTCGCAGACAGGATGGCCCTGGTCTTCCAGCGTTCAAAGGTGCTGCGATCACCGACTGTATGGAAGATAATCATCCTGCTGGCGGCAGCCCTGATGGCGATAGGCAAGGACCTGTTTGCCGCGAATATCGCAATTACCTCTATACTCGCGATAGCCGGGTATGCGGGTGGCGGGCTACTCGTGGTAATCCTGCCGCTCTTCTTCCCTTATCCGCTTGAGCGCCGCAGCCGCATCCGTTATGCGGAAGTGCTCCTTGTGGCTTTACTCGCCTTCCTGATCGTAGGTGCCATCATCTCATGGCCCACGGAAGGTTCCACCGTAGTGAGCCAGGTAGTCACATACATGAAGTGGGCGGTAGCCCTTGCGGTAGCCGGGATGACTTTATGGCTGCTCGTCTCGGAGCCGCCCGACCTACCCAGTGGGGCAACGGCAGCCCTGTTACCCCCGTCAGGTGGCACGTCGTTGCAGGATCAACTCGCACAGGCGACCCGCGTGCAGTCACCCAGCCTGATGGGAGTGCCGCGCCCATCTGCAGGCGCAAGAGAGCAAGACAATCCAACCATGCAGCATTGACCTTAAAAGCGACCTGGTTGCCGACGATACGGCGGCAACCAGGCCACCTTCGGCCGGAGGTTTCGCTGGGCGGTTAGCACGCTCATCAGGAGGCAAAACATGAACGGCAATAA
Organism: Chloroflexia bacterium; assembly: GCA_049580985.1. GTDB lineage: Bacteria > Chloroflexota > Chloroflexia > QHBQ01 > JADMIH01 > JADMIH01. Next base: position 3,687 of record JBAURA010000397.1, on the reverse strand, counting down.
TATAGGCTTTCAGGAAGTAATACTACGCCTGACCGAGTACTGGCGGCAGATGGGCTGCATCGTCTGGCAGCCGCACAATGTACAGGTGGGGGCAGGCACATCCAATCCGGGAACGGTGTTGAGGGTACTAGGCCCTGAGCGGTGGAATGTGGCTTATCTCGAGCCGTCGGCGCGCCCTGCGGATGGGCGGTACGGCCAGAACCCCAACCGCTGGTACGAATACTACCAGTTCCAGGTGATCCTCAAGCCCGACCCCGGCAACCCCATAGACCTGTACCTCAGCAGCCTGGAGGCTATCGGCATAGAGTGGCGCAAGCACGATGTACGGTTCGTGGAGGACAACTGGCAGTCGCCTTCTCTGGGAGCCTGGGGGCTGGGCTGGGAAGTATGGTTAGATGGATTAGAAATCACCCAGTACACCTATTTTCAGCAAGCTTGCGGCCACGACCTGAACCCGCCCTGCGTCGAAATAACTTACGGCCTGGAGCGGATAGTGATGGTTCTGCAAGGTGCCGACAACATAAGTGAGATCGCCTGGTCAGGCGATCTCACTTACGGTGATCTCCACCTGCCCGATGAGAAAGACTACTGCGCGTACAACTTTGACTATGCCAGCATCGACCGGCTCGGCCAGATGTACGGGCTGTTCGAAGCCGAGGCCCAGAACGCGCTGGAACATGGTCTGGCCTTGCCCGCCCACGACTATCTGCTGAAGTGCTCCCACACCTTCAATGTCCTGGACGCGCGGGGCGCGGTGAGCGTCACCCAGCGCGCCCAGTACTTCTCCAGGATGCGCGATATAGCAACCAACGTCGCTGATCTCTACCTGGCGCAGAGGGAGGCCCTCAAATTCCCATTCCTGGAACGTAACGTCACCCGCCTGGCGCCTCCATCTCAAACCTTACCGGCACCTTCGGCGTCCCGGGACACCGCCACCAACCACGCAGGCCACGGGCCCTCCTCCAATGACGCGCTAGTAGGCACTGTCCAATTGCCCCAACCTGAATATGGCGAGCTGCTGGTCGAGATTGGGGTTGAAGAACTGCCTCCGCAGGACTTCAACTCTGCCAGGGAGCAACTGAAGGAGATAGCGACCCGGTGTTTCGCGGAGGCCCGACTCAGGTACTCAGGCGAGATACACGTCTCCGGCACGCCGCGCCGCCTGGTTATATATATAGGCCAGCTCGCTTCGATACAGGACAGCGCGGAGCAGGTGATAAAAGGCCCACCTGCGTCGGTCGCCTTCGATTCGTCGGGCCAGCCAACACAGGCCATGCGTGCCTTCGCCGAGGCGCAGGGCTTCGCAATAGATGAACTACTCGTGCGCGACTTCAACCACCGCAGCTACTTGACAGGCGTGTTGCGCGAGGCCGGGTTGCCCACGGCGCGCATCTTAGAGAGCGTTATACCGAGGATCATCTCTGAGCTTCGGTTTCCGATGTCTATGCGCTGGAACGATCAAGGAGCCGCGTTCTCCCGCCCTATTCGCTGGCTGCTCGTCCTCTTTGGCTCTACCACAGTCCCGGTTAAGTACGCGGGGGTGCGCGCCGAGGGCTACACGCAGGTGTTACGCTCCGCGGAGACGCAACGCTTGGCGGTGCATTCGCCGGGGGGATACTTCGAGGCCCTGATCGGCCAAGGGGTACTGGTCGATCCGGAGGAGCGTAAAGAGGCTATCAGTCGGCAAATTACCGCCCTTGCGGCACAGGTGGGCGGGCAGCCAATCGAGGACGAAAGGCTCCTAGACGAGGTTACGAACCTTGTTGAAGCGCCGAATGTCATCCTGGGTAACTTCGATCCTGCGTTCTTGAGCCTGCCGTCAGAGTTGCTTATTACCGTGATGACGCGTCACCAGAGGTACTTTCCAGTTACGGACGGGGTGAGCTTGCTGCCTCATTTCGTCGTGGTAGCCAACGGCAAGGTTGACACGGACCTGGTGCGAGCAGGCAACGAGCAGGTACTGCGCGCGCGCTTCGCGGACGCGCGCTTCTTCTTCTCGACGGATACGCGGCAACCACTCGCCTCGTTTGTTCCGAAGCTTGCCGGTCTCACCTTTCACGACCAGCTTGGTTCATACTTGAAAAAGCAAGAACGGCTCTACCTGCTGGCCGGCAGATTGGTCGAACGCCTACCAATCGGGCAGGCTGAGCGTGCGCTGACGTTGCGGGCTGCCGAACTGGCTAAGGCCGACCTTGTTACGTCCCTCGTGACTGAGTTCACCTCCTTGCAGGGTACAATCGGGTACTATTATGCATTGCTTTCGGGAGAGGAGCCGCAGGTGGCCCAGGCTATCAAGGAGCAGTATTTGCCCCGGTTTGCGGATGACAGGCTCCCTCAGGGCTGGCCGAGTACCGTGCTGGCCCTGGCCGACCGCCTGGACAACTTGATTTCAATCTTCGCGGTAGGCGGTAGTCCCACTGGCGCTGCCGACCCCTACGGTATGCGGCGGGCCGCTCTCGGAGTAATACAAATCCTGGTAGACGCCGATCTCGACCTTTCGCTGTCGTTCCTGGTGGGTAGTGCCGCCGCCTTGGTCGAGCAAGCCAGCGCACAAACGGAAGAGACGGTGCTCAACTTCGTGAGGCGTCGCTTGGAGGTGTGGCTACAGGACGAGGGCTACCGCGCGGACCTGGTGCGAGCGGTGTTAGTGGAGCAGTGGGATGAACCCGCAAGGGCCAACCGCTCGATAAAGACGCTGGCCCAGTGGGCAGAACGAACCGACTTCAAATTGCTAGTTAAGGCATATATGCGTGTGTTCCCACTGGTACAGAAAAATACCGGTGGCCGGCTTGACGGCATAGACATGGAGACCGACGCGGCCAGTTACCGGCTCTACCAGGTATATATGCAGGCGCGCGGCCCCGAAAGCGTGGGCAATGATGTGGACCAACTGATGCAGATTCTGCTGGCGCTGGCGGCCCCGGTTGACTCGTTCCTGGACGATACTCTAGTGCTGCATAAAGACGAAGCGATTCGCAGTGCCAGGCTTGGGGTGCTGCGCCAGATTACGGAACTGCCAAGGGGAATAGTAGACATCACCAGGATAGCTACCTAGCTTATCGCCTGGCCGTCGTTGCCGCTGTTGGTAAGCAGTCCAAGTGAGTGTAAAGGCGTCCATCCGGGCAACCCACGCCACCTGGACGCCTTTGCACTCGCCTGCATAACCGAAGCCGAGCCCTCGCGGCTGGCCTTGAGATGGGGCGTTTCTGTACGATTGATGTATTACACTTGTAATAAACTTGCATAGTACTTGCTTAACTTCTGTGATACACTCAGTCATAACACCTTCATCTCGCAGGGAGTTCTTTTATGATTGCGATGGCTTCGCACCTGGTCTGGCGATGTTTCGGCACGGCTCGTGATCGCACCTGGCGCATTATGGCTCTACTGCTGGTGGGCTGCGGGCTGTCGTTGGCTCTGGCCTCGCCAGGAGACGCCTCTGCAGCTATCCAGGCAGCAGCGCCACAGGATGCGGGGCCTTACGGGCTGGACGCGGTGATATTGTTGGATCAGTCCATAGTGCAACACAAGCTGGACGAGGGGACTGTTCGCCTCACAGCGCTTAATTACGTTTACAATTTCCTGAGCAGCACCAGCTATGACGCCTCAGGTAATTCACTCAAGCACCGCGTAGCGCTGGTAGAACTGAAGGAAACTATCGAGCCGAGTACCTGGCAACTGTCGGAG
>JBAURA010000396.1:0-7601 GCA_049580985.1 Chloroflexia bacterium | reverse complement strand
CTATAACGCCGGGGCGTGCCGCCGGTGGTGGTGGCGCCGCTGTTTGCCAGGTCGAGACTGTGGAGACTTTCTATGCCGCTCATAGCTCACGAGCCATTATGCCAAATGGCGATAGGGTTAAATTCAGAGCCATTTGCTCATGTGACACAAACCCGGCCCGCGTAGCCGAATACGCGATCCGCCGGGGCTTATAGTGTCTCATACTCGGCTGGGCGCAAATAGCTTTTCCACAAATCGTAGGGGCATTGTCCGTCATTCGACAGGCTCTAGCCTGGCGTTAAGGATGGCGAACCCTAACCTGCGCGGGTCGGGGCCGAGGTCTAGCTCGGCGGGGCTGACCGTGCCGTCCGGGCTGACGAATGTGAGCGTCGAGACTCCCTGCGGCAGGCCCAGCGGCCCGCTGGTCCGGTAGGTCTGCAAGGCGGACACCTGCTGGTCGAATACGAGTTGATCGCCGTGGAATACCTGTAGCCTGCGCGGTGGCCCTAAGCCGGTGGCCTGGAAGGTCAGGTAGGCGTCCATGCGCTTCGGCGAATCGATCCTGAGCGTGGCCCTATCAACCATCCACCGGAAAGCGCCGTTGGGTCCAACCTCTCGCGGCTCCCAGTCCAGGCCAACGCTCAGGAAGGGGACAACTTCCTGTGGAGGTGGCACTCGATACACCTCAAGCTGCTCATCCTCATAGAAAGGTCGGGCATCCGCACCCAGCACTATCTCGATGGCCCCGATGGACGGAGTCACGTCGACAGGCGGGTCCTGCCTGTGAGGGGCGCGGCTCTTATAGAGGACGATGTATCTCGTCTTGTATTGCCGGAACGCCGAATACCATTGGTCCGGGCCACTGTCGAACATATCGTTGCGGCCGTCTATAGCGGTTAGCTCCTGATAACCGGGCGTGCTCTCCAGGAAGGGGTGGGGGTACTCGCGGCTGATGTAGCCGCCGAAGATGTGCTTGCCGTGGGCAGTCTGGAAGTACATCCTGTACGCGCCGTGCCAGAAATCGTCCTGCGGAGGAAGCTCCAGGATGGAGAAATCGCCTTCTTCCTTGCCAAGCTCGTAATACCAGCGCGGGATGTCGGCTTTCAACTGTGGGTATGGGACCGGGGCAAGCTCAAGCAGGACCAGGCCAAGCACCCCGGCACAAAGCAGCGCTCCGCGCCGTTCCAGTCGCAGGCGGGGCCACCAGCATCCCAGGAGCACGTTCGTGCCGTAACCGGCCAGCACGCCCAGGCAGAGGGTGAGGGGCATATCGAACCTATCGGGGCTGCGGCTGATGCTGAGGATCGGCAACCCCTCCACCAGCTTGTACGGCATCGGGAACGGCAGGCCGATCTGCTGCCCGTTGACCTGCAACACAGGCCCCAGCGCCAACAGGAAGAAGACGAGCGTGCAGGCCGCCCAGAACCACTTGCTCGGCAACGCCAGGCTTTTATCATTAGCAGATGTAACAGGCTGGTTGCTATGCCCATCCAGATCACTCCCCGGCGGCTGATCAAGTCTATCGCGCGCTGAGGAGAACCACGGCCTCAGCTTGCGCGTGGCGAAAAGCCCGGCCCCCGCGAGGAATAGCGCCGTATACGTGAAGTAGACCTCGTAACGGTCGGACCCGAAAGGCCACTCATCGCGGTTCAGGAAGAGGCGGCCCCAAAGCTGGTGCCCGCGCATCGGTTGGAAGAAGGTTAGCAAATCCGCCGAGTGCATGAGCGCCGCGTCGGCGGTGGGCAGCATCGAATTGGTGGCACGTAACTCGCGGAGCGTGGGGATGAGGATCGGGCTGGCTAGCACCAGGTATATGCCTACGACCAGTGCCGCCCGCGCCCACGGCTCGATTACCCCCCTGAACAGCCCTATGTGCTCCTGTCGCCTCAATTGCTGAACAAAATGGCGCGCGGCCAGGTAAAGGACGATCAGCCCGGCAATGATGAGAGAGTACATCGTGTAATACCAGTCCACCAGGGTCACGAGCAACAAGAAGAACGCGGCGGGGAGGGCGCGCCGCCACGCCCAATGCAGCCAGTCGCGCCAGGTCTGCGAGGGGATCGCGAAAACCGCTTTCAGGAAGAAAAGGATGAAAAAAGGGACCCATTCCAGCGACACCAATTGCAACAGGCTTCGCATCGTGGCGATGTGGTAGGCAGAGTAGGCGAACACTATGCTTCCGACGAAAGCCGCCCATCGGTTGCCGCACAGGTAGTGAAACAGGAGGAAAGCGCCCCAGCCGGTCATCACGAAGGAGAAGAGTATGACTATGTTGTAAGTGGTGTGGAGGGAAAAGACGCTCATGAGCGGCACGGCGAGCAAGCCGTTGAAGACGTTGAGTGTGTGGTAGTAGAGGCTGATCGGCGTGGGGTACCAGATCATGTCGGTCACGAACGGGTTGTGACCACCCAGGAGGGCCTCACGGGTCCACCAGAGGTTCCAGAGGTTCTGGTCGCGGTCCTCCCGCATGAATCCGGGTACGGTGGTGCCCGCGCCGGGGAGGAAATTGAGCACGAGCGGCCAGGTGAAGAGTATCGCCAGGCCGAGATGCATGAGCAGCGCGCCCAGGTGCCAGCGCCGCCACAGCGACTCGCGCGGTGTTGTGGACATGCTCAAGATTCTATCAGAGGCGCGGACCGCCTGCCAAGTTTCGCTCCTCTGCATGCGAAGCGAAATGTAGGGGCGGACCCACGTGTCCGCCCTTGTCAGGTGTAGACAATCAGGTAATCGTGCCTGCGATGAGATCGCCCGGACAATAAATTGTCGGGCTACGCAAACAAAGTCCGCCTTCGCGGACTGTCTCGAACGTAGATCATGCCTATCATTACGTATTCAGTGGGGAAAGTAGTCCGCGCAGGCGGACTTCGTTTGCGAAGCCCGACAATTTATTGTCCGGGCGATCTAGCCGGGGATGCAAACTCTAACCCCTACACCTCTCCCAGGTAACTGGCGCTCGTATGTGATATAATGTGCGTGATTACCAACATCCCATAGCAGAGAAGCAAGCGCAATATGATACTTTTGTACAACCCACGAGCCGCCGAATTCAGGTGGCGGCTGCCTATTTCCGTTATGTCGCTGGCTGCCGTATTCGAGGGCAAGTACGATTGGCGCATTATTGACGGCAACCTGGACAAGGACGCGGGCAATACGCTCATCTCGACCATCGAGAGCAACCCGGACCTCAAGTACCTGCTGGTGACCGTGATGCCCGGCCCGCAACTGACCCGTGCCGTGCCCCATACCAGGGCTATCAAGGCCAGGTTCCCACACATCACGGTGATCTGGGGCGGCTATTTCCCGTCGTCTTTCCCCGAAGTGTGCTTGCGAGATCCCGCCATCGACTATGTTGTGCGCTCGCAGGGCGAGCTTACCATATTGGAGCTGCTGGACGCGCTGGAGAACGGAGGCTCGCTCGAGTCCATCGATGGCCTGTCGTATATGGATGGCGGTACGTATAAGCACAATCGCAACCGCAAGCTGGTAAGCCCGGATACGTTTCCGCTGCTCCCTTATGAGAAGGTACCGGTGCACCGCTACGTCAAATCGACCATGCTCGGCACGCGCACCCTCTCCTATCATTCGAGCCAGGGTTGCCCGTTCACCTGCTCGTTCTGCTCGGTCACGAAGAACTACTTTGGCCGGTGGCTACCGGAGAAGCCGGAGCGCACCATCAACACTATCAGGTGGATGCACGAGAAGTACGGGATGAACGGGATCGAGTTCCACGACAGCAACTTCTTCACGTCCGAGAAGCGCGTGGCGGCCTTCTGCGAGGGGATCATGGGCCTGGGGATGGGCTGGTGGGGCGAGGGCACGATAGACACCATCATGCGCTACGACGATAGGACCTGGGAGCTTATGCGCGATGCGGGCTGCCGGATGATATTCATGGGCGCGGAGAATGCGTCGCCTACTACCCTCAAGTTCATGAATAAGGTGCTCGCGCCCGAAACTACCCTGGCAATGGCCGAGAAGTCGCGGCGATACGGCATCATCCCGGAGTACTCCTTCGTGCTGGGCAACCCGCCCGACCCGGACGCTGATATCGAGGAGAACATCGAGTTCATCTACAAGATCAAGGAGATCAACCCCGCCTCAGAGATCATCCTGTATATGTACACGCCCACCCCCGGCGATGATCTGATGTTCGCCGAGGCCCAGAAGGCGGGCTTCAAGTACCCTGAGACGCTCGACGGCTGGCTCTCGCCCGAATGGGCCACCTTCTCGCGCAGACGCAATCCCCATACGCCCTGGATCACCGACAAGCACATCGACCGCCTCAACAATTTCGAGACGGTGCTGAATGCCCGCTACCCGACGGCGTCCGACCTGAAGATCCGCCCCTGGCACCGGCATGTGCTGAAGACCCTCGGAAGCTGGCGCTACAGCACCAAGTTCTACTCGGTGCCCGTAGAGATCAAGGCGATGTTCAAGTTCATCGCCTACACGCAGCCGGAGCAAGCGGGTCTTTAGGGATTGGGGATTAAGGGGTTGAGGGATTAGGGGTTTACGATAAACAAGAATTGTCGCATACTGACTAACCCCTTAATCCCCTAACCCCCTAACCCCTTAATCCCCAATCCCATGCGCCTCGCCATTGTCATTCCCGGCTTCCAGTCGGACGCTGACGACTGGTGCATCCCTGTTTTCACCAACCTTGCGCGCGAGCTGGCCGAGCACGTGGAGTTGCATGTGTTCGCTTTGCGCTATCCGCACCGCCGCGACGATTATATCGTGGGGCGCGTGCACGTGCATTCGCTTGGGGGTGGGGCTGTTGGGGGGTTCCGCATCTTCGGATTCAGCCTGGGGAAGCTGTGGGGCGACTTCCAGGATAAGATCGAGCGCGTGCACGCGGCCACGCCGTTTGATGCCGTGATGGGTATCTGGGCGACGGAGTCGGGGTGGCTGGCGGTGCGCGCCGCTAGAAAGATGGGGCTGCGCTCCCTGGTGCACCTGGCGGGCGGGGAGATCGTGACGCTGCCCTATATCCAGTATGGCAACCGGGGGCACGGGCTTCCGGGGCGCATGGTGCCCGAAACCCTGGCGAACACAGACTTGATCACCGTGCCCTCTGGGCCGATGGAGCGGGCGCTACACAGGATGCCGGGTATCAACAAAAAGGGTGTGCTGGCAAAGGTGAGGCGGTGGGCGCCGGGTGTTGACACAGAGCTATTCTCTCCTCAGCAGTCCGAGACGGGCGCTTCTGGTCCCTTTACGTTCGTCAGCGTCGGCTCGCTCCTGCGGGTAAAAGGGCAGCGCCTCCTGGTGCATGCCCTGGCTCGTCTGCGGAACCGCATGCGCTCGGATTTCAACATCTACCTTCGCATAGTCGGCAGTGGTCCCCAGCTTCGTGACCTAGAGGTAGAGGTACGGCATCACAGGCTTGAGGGATATGTCACTTTTGAGGGTGAAGTAACGCATGAACGATTGCCTGAGCTTTACCGCCAATCTTCCGCCTTCCTCCTGGGATCGCACCACGAGGCGCAGTGCATGGCGGCACTGGAGGCGATGTCGTGCGGCCTGCCGTGGGTAGCCCCGGCGGTGGGTATCATCCCGGATGTGGCACGGGCCGACGTTGGCGAGACCCCAACCGGCATGATCTTTGACAGCCGCGATCCCGGTTTGGTGGCCTCCACCATGCAAGCGATGATCGCGCTTCCGCCGGATGAGCGACGGAGATGGGGGGCGCAGACGCGGAACAGAGTGGTGCGCGACTATGAGATGCGGAGGCAGGCACAGCGCTTGCTATCGCTCATCGGTGAGTTGACAGCGCGCTAGCCGATTGACTATGATGGGTTAGTCCCGTAGTAACCTTCCGCGTATTGAAACGAGTGCGCGTGACCCCTGGCACGATTGAGAGAAGCATGGCAGACGTTCTACTCGGCCAATCGTATTACCTGCGGTTTGACCCGAAGGAGTGGGAGGGGATGAAGCCCTACCCACCCCTCGGCACGCTCTACGCAGCCTCCTACATCCGGGAGCGCGGATACGACGTGGCCCTCTTCGACGCCATGCTTGCCGCCTCCGAAGACGAGTGGGTGCAGGCGTTGGAACGGCACAAGCCGCGCTTCGCCGTGATCTACGAGGACGGCTTCAACTATCTCTCCAAGATGTGCCTCACCCGCATGCGCGAGGCGGCGTTCGTGATGTGCGAGGAGGCGAAGCGGCGCGGCTGCACGGTTCTGATCTCCGGCTCCGACGCTACCGACCACAAGGAGAAATATTTCGCGCACGGCGCCGACGGCATCATCATCGGCGAGGGCGAGATCACACTGGGCGAGACTCTGGACGCGCTCACCGGCAAAAGCGATGCCGACCTGGCGAATATACCCGGCCTTGCTGTGCCCGGCGCACCCGATCCGCCCGCACGCGGGTTCGAGAAGCAACTGGACCTCTTTCCTTTTCCTGCCTGGGACCTGGTAGATATAGATCGCTACAGGAAGATATGGATGGAGCGGCACGGCTATTACTCGATGAACATGGTGACGACACGAGGCTGCCCCTATCACTGCAACTGGTGCGCCAAGCCGATCTACGGCCAGCGGTACAACGTGCGGTCGCCGGAGAACGTGGCGCGGGAATTGAAGTGGCTCAAGGAGAACTTCGCGCCCGACCATATCTGGTTCGCGGACGACATCTTCGGCCTCAAGCCGCGCTGGATCGAGCGCTTCGCGGACGAGGTAGTGCGGCTGGACGCGATCACGCCCTTCAAGTGCCTGCTGCGCGTCGATCTGATCAAGCCGGGCGTGCCGGAGGCGCTGCGTCGCGCGGGGTGTGAGATCGTGTGGGTGGGGGCCGAATCGGGTTCCCAGAAGATACTGGATGCTATGGACAAGGGCACGAAGGTCGAAGAGATATATGCCGCCGCTCGCAACCTGCACGCGCATGGGGTCAAGATCGCGTTCTTCCTCCAGTTCGGCTATCCGGGTGAGGAGAGGAGCGACATAGAGCTGACCCTCAAGATGGTGCGCGACTGCCGGCCGGACGATATTGGCATGTCGGTGTCCTACCCGCTGCCGGGCACCAAGTTCTTCGAAAACGTCAAGATGCAGCTAGGCGACAAGCACAACTGGATCGATAGCGGCGACTTCGAGATGATGTATCGCGGTCCCTACGGCACCGAGTTCTACCGACAGTTGCACCGCGTCTTGCACAAGGAATATAGAGCGCGCAAGATATGGCGCGGGCTGCGCGCACCATCCAACGGCGCGAACGAGCACCACACTACCAGGCGCGGAGGGTTCAAGACCACCGCTCACAACGTGGCTTTCATGCTTTACAACTGGGCCTCCCTCCCCATCGCGCGGCGGAAACTGGACCGCATGGCCGTCGAATCGGGCCGGTCGCTGGGGATGCTTCCACAGATTATGACTCCCGAGGCCGCCGCCAACCCCACGCCGCAACAGGACTGACGCGCTATCTCTTAAGCCTTCGCTATGGATATACTACTAACACACGGCTACTTCCTGTACGAAGACCCCCACGAGCTGAAGGTCATGAAGCCTTACCCTCCCCTGGGGATACTCTACATATCCTCGCACCTGAAGGCGAAGGGCTTCGACGTTGGGCTGTTCGACACTACCTTCTCCAGCAAAGACGAATGCCGCGCATATTTAAGG
>JBAURA010000395.1:0-1945 GCA_049580985.1 Chloroflexia bacterium | reverse complement strand
TCGTTATAGCTGTCCTCGTTCCAGGGGATTATCAGGTCCGCATAGCGCTTGCTCGGCTCGACGAAGGCCAGGTGCATGGGACGCACGGTGCGCTTGTACTGCTCGATCACCGCCTCCATAGACCGCTGTCTCTCCCCCACGTCTCGTGCCAAACGCCGGATGAACCGTATATCCGAGTCCGTATCCACGTACACCTTTATGTCAAGTAGCTCTCGCAGCGCCGGTTCAACGAGGATCATTATACCCTCCACAATGATAACGGGCCGTGGTTCTACACGCACGGTCTGCTCCCTGCGGGCGTAGGTAGCGAAATCATATTGGGGCCTCTCCACTACCGCCCCATCCAGCAAAGCGCGCAGGTGCCGCACCAGCAACTCCGTCTCAATGACGTTGGGATCGTCCCAGTTGCGGGCGCGTAGCTCTTCGATGGAGAGGCCGGGGTATTCGCGATAATACTCGTCGTGGGGCAGCAGGGCTACGTTACCGGGGCCGATAGCGCCGGTCAGTTGGTCCACCACCGTGCTTTTGCCCGATCCACTCCCGCCCGCCACGCCTATCGAGAGCGGAACCTTGCCCGGCGCTCCGCTCACCTAGTCCTCTACTACGCGCGTCGAGATGCGCCTGGGCACAGAGGCACGCTGGGCCACCAAATGCTCGTACACGTCGAGCGTGGCGCGAGCGGCGGTCTCCCAGGTAAACTCATGCGCCCGCGCAAGACCCAGCGTACTCAACTCGGCGGATAGTGCCGGCTCCGAGCAGATCTTATATAGCGCACTGGCGATCTCATCCACCGACAGCGGGTCCACGAGCAGCGCCGCGCCGTCGGCCACTTCCGCCAGGCCCGATGAGCTGGATGTGACCACGGGCGTGCCGCAGGCCATTGCCTCAAGCACGGGCAACCCGAACCCCTCGTAGATCGACGGGAAGGCCATAGCGGAGGCCGCCGAATAGAGCGCGGGCAGGTCCTCAAATGGCACGTAACCCGTGAAGATCACCTCCGATTTCAGGCCCTGCCGCTCGACCTCCGCGTAGATCGGCTCGCAGTGCCAGCCCGGCTGCCCCACCATCGCCAGTTTGTGCGGGAGGCCGAGCTTACGCAAATTGGCAAAAGCCTCGATCAACCGGGCCAGGTTCTTGCGCGGCTCGATAGTGCCCACGTAGAGGATGTACGGCCCCTGGAGGCCGTACCGGGCGCGCACTGCCTCCAACCGGGCGGGGTCCTCCACGCGCTTGAAGGCGGGCGATACGGCGTTCATCACCACGTGCACCTTGTGGGCCGGCACCTTCAGCAGGCGCACAATGTCGTCCCTGGCGCTCTTGGACACGGTCATTATGGCCCCGGCCCTCCGCGCCACCACCGGTATCAACGTGCGGTCCAGCAGCAGCTTCTTCCACCTGTGCAGGCGCGGCGTGATAAAGAGGGTCATATCGTGGATGGTCACTACATAGGGGCAGGCGGTAGCCATAGGCGCGAGGTAATTAGGGAAGTGGCATACGTCGGGGCGCACCCTCCTGAGCGTGCCGGGGAGCACCCCCTGCATCCACGCCAGGCGCACGGGAAAATAGCGCCCCGTGTAGAACTGCTCGTGCGCGAGGTGTTGCCAGGAGCCGTTGATCTCTCGGTTCGAGAAGAGGAGATAGTCGTGCTGAGGCGCGACAGCCATCATGCCTGCCAGCAAGTTCTCAGCATAGTAGCCGACCCCTGATTTACACCCCTGTAAGGCCGATGCCTCAAATCCAATCAACATCGCGTCAAGACCTCATCTTCCGGCAGGGATCAGGGACCGGGGACCGGGGATCAGGCTCGAAGAAAACTGTCCCCCGGCCCCCGGTCCCTGATCCCTGCTCGCCTAATATCAAGCTTCGTGCCACCGCGCGCTTGCAGCCAGGAGAAACCAGAAGATCACGTAGATAGGAGTTGAGAACAAAAAGTAGTCTACCACAC
>JBAURA010000394.1:0-4497 GCA_049580985.1 Chloroflexia bacterium | reverse complement strand
GAACAGAGGGCCATGGGCATCGCGGTGAGCGGCGTAACGGTGTCAACCTTTGGCCTGGATAATGATCGGCATGTGGCTATCACCTGCGAGCGCAACTGGCACGATCCGCGCTATATAGAGCTAAGCGTCCAGGGGCCAGGCGCGTCTATAGAGCAGATAGCGGAGGCTTTCGAGCGCGAATTCGGCGCTGAGCAGGCCCCCACGCCGGAGCAGTTGCGACAGGACCTTGTCAGCGCGGACGTGAGCGTGCGCGCCCGAGCCTGGGATGCCGCCGAGGGGCGGGCGCGCCAGATACTTAAGTACCAACCTGATAACGCGCAGGCTCTCTTCTACCTGGGCGTGGCGCTCGCAGCCACCGGCAAATACGACGAAGCCGCGCTATACCTGGCACGGGCAGTGGAGGCCGACCCTACCAATTACGACGCCTGGTACAACCTGGGCAACGTCAGTATTGAGCAGGGCAGATATGAGGAGGCTGTGACGCAATTGCGCAGGTCGCTGGAGGTCTCGCCGGACAACCACCCCGTCTTATACCGGCTGGGGCTGGCTCTCGAAAAGATGGGCAAGACTAAAGAAGCTATCGATGCGTACCAGGAGGCCATCAGGACTGCTCCCAACCCCGGCCAGGTTTGGGGTTACAGGGGTCTTGACTTCGAGCCTCAAGCTAAAGAAGCGCTACAACGCCTCCAATCCAAGACGTAGGTAGTTGTCAGTTGTCAGTTGTCGGTTGCCGGTTGCCGGTTGTCCGATAGTGCTGTCCACAACTAACAACTGACAACTGGCAACTGACAACTGACAACTGGCAACTGATAACTGACTACCGACTACCGGCAACACCCCGCATGCTGTGCGGTGAAAATAAGACGTGACCCTTAAGGAGGAAGTCTTCATGCAAGCAGTTTCTACTCGTACCCGGACTTTCGCCATACTTCTGCTTCTCTTCCTTGCTGTAAGCGCCGGCGCGCGCGGCCTGGCGGCTCCATTGCGCGACACGGACACGGGTATCGGCCCCGTCATGGCACTCGCCCTGGATGGATCGGGTAATGGCTGGGCGTGGGCGTCGGCGGCCCCCCAAAAGCCCGCGACTCGCTACCTGGTCCGCATCGAGGACGGTTCGTGGCGCGTCTCTACCGACAGCTTGAAAGACCCCTCACTCCTCCCCCTCGGCGCGACGATCAGCCGCATGGTGATGACTGCCGACGGCAAAGATGGCTGGGCAATCGGCAATGCCGACGACTCCACGCCCCTCTTCTGGCGATACCAATCGGGAGCCTGGAAGGCCGTCAAGCTCGACGTGCCCTCGTCCGCTACCCAGCCCCATAGCCTGAGCATCAGCACCGACGGTAGCGACGGCTGGCTGACGATCTTCCAGGAGTCGACGGGCAACCACCTACTGATGCGCCTCCGCGATGGGGCCTGGACTCCCGTTCCCCAGCCGAGCGGCGGGCAGTTGGAGCTTGTCAGCATCAGCCCCGACGGCAAGAGCGGCTGGGGCCTGGGCAGTCCACGCACCAACTCGCCCCAGGCGATATACAAGCTTACTAATGGCGCATGGGCCACCTCGCCCTTCGAGATACTGGATCGGGGCGCGAGAGCCGGTGGCCTCGCTTCGGACAACGGCGGGGATGGCTGGATTCTGGTGGATAGTAAGAAGCTCGTCCGCCTCCGCGCCCATAATGAGCTTGTCGACACTTACACCGCCGAAGATGACGTCACATTGAAAGCGTTGGCCGTCAGCGGCGATGGGCGCGGTTGGGCCGCCGGCTGGCAGGACCTGGGCCGGAAGGAACAGCCGGGCGGCATCCAGTATATGCGTAAGCCGGTCCTCGTGCACCTGGAAGGCGACGCGGCCACGCCCCACACCGCCCTGGCCGCCGGTTTCGCTCCCGACGATATCGGGGTAGATACGGTCGCGCTCACGCCCGATGGAGCGCAAGCCTGGGCCGGGGCGCGCAACATGGACAACTTCGGCCTGCTTGCCCACTTCCACGAGCCGTGGCTGCACGCGGTCAAGGGTCCTTCGGCGGCGCCTCCCGTGTCGGGGCCGGGCCGGTGCTTTGCCGAGGTGCCCTATTGTTTGCGGGGGGCTTTCCTCCGCTTCTGGCAGACGCACGGCGGCCTGGATAACCTCGGTCTCCCTATAACGACCGAGGTATACGAGGAGTTGGGCGATGCGACGTTCCGCGTGCAATACACCGAGCGCGCCCGCCTGGAGGAGCACCCCGAATTCGCGGGCACGCCTAATGAAGTGCTCCTGGGCCTGCTGGGCAACGAGCTCGCTGACGCCCGCGCCGGTGACGAGCCGTTCCAGCCGAAGCCTGCCAGCGCGGACCCGATCAGCCAGTGGTTCGAGCCGACCCAGCACAACTTGCGCCCGCCGTTCCTCGACTACTGGCGCGACAACGGGGGCCTACAGACCTTCGGCTACCCTCGCTCCGAGCAGTTCGAGGAGAAGAACCAGGCCGACGGCAAGAGCTACCTGGTCCAGTACTTCGAGCGCAATCGTATCGAGCACCACCCGGAGAACGCGGGCACCAGGTACGAGTTCCTCCTCGGCTTGCTGGGGGTGGAGCACTTTGCCGCTAAGTACGGCTACAAACCTTAACCTCCCTGAGGAACTTCGCGCAGGCAAGTCCGTTAATAAGAGTGAACGGACTTGATCCGGTAGGAGGTACACATATGACAAGGAACAGGAAACCAAAACGCGGGGGGCCTCTAACCTGGGTGGCGCTGATCGCCCTGGGTCTGCTCGCCTTACCGTTGCGGGCGGTGCCGGTGGGCGCGCAGACTGCCGGCCAGCTGAACGTCGGCCCCGTGTCGGCCCTGGCGATTGACAACGTGGGTGGCGGTTGGGGGTGGACCGGCCCCGCCAACCCACAGGACAGCGGCCACCTGATCCGGCTCAAGGGTGGGGTGTGGGCCGAGGTATCTCGGAACGACGCCGCTTCGGGCCAACTGGGGACCGCCGCTGCCGTCTCGAAGATCGCTCTCACGGGCGACGGCAAGTCGGGCTGGGCAATAGGCACCGGCGGTGGCCCGCGCTTGTGGCAGCTAAAGGACGGCGCGTGGGTAGACGCACCCCTGCCGTTCGGGCGCGACATCGTATGGAGCGACCTTACGTTGTCGTCTGACGGCACGGAGGGGTGGCTGGTGGCGAGCGACCCGTCGCTGCACTATCTGCCGGCGCGCCTGCGCGATGGGCAGTGGGTGCGCGTCGATAACCCTTCAGCGGGCGAGATGCGCTTCATCAGCCTCAGCCCCGACGGCGCGCACGGCTGGGGAGTCGGCCCCGGCAAGGACAAGGCGAAGAACGTAGCCGTGCGCCTCGACAAGAGCGGCTGGGTGGGCGATGCGTTCGACGTGCCCCATAACTCGGTGGGCGTCACAGCCGACAACCTCGGCAACGGCTGGGCGATTGCCCCGCCCGTCGCCAGCGCGCTGATCAGGCTCACGCCGAAGGGCGCTCGATCTCTCCTGCCAGATGCCAACAGCGAGCGGCCCGACATCTATCCTGGACTGGTTATACAGTCGGTGGCGGTCAACGGCACCGGCAGGGGGTGGGCCACAGCTACGTTTGAGAAGCCCGCCAACCCTCTGTTGGGGGCATCGCCCACTAACCAGCCGCTCCTCTTCTGGCTGGACGGCGACCGCATCACCGAGGTGCCGTTCGAGGAGGTGCCGGTTACCCCGGTGGGCACGAAGCCCAACTACATGGGGCCAATCGCGGTTAGCCCCGACGGCGCGCACGCGTGGATGGCCGCCTCCACGGGCGATTCGAAATTCCTCAAGCTAATGGCCCTGAAAGAAGGGTGGCTGCATGACGACCCGCGCCAGGCCGAACCCCTGGATGGCGCGGGCATCTGCTTCAACGAGAGCCAGTACTGCCTGCGGGGTATCTTCGCCGACTTCTGGAAGAGCCGCGGCGGCGTCGATAGCCTGGGCTTCCCTATAACACCTGAAATCTACGAGTTGACGGGGCCGAAGGGGAGCGATCCTATGGAGACGGTTGTCCAGTACACGCAGCGCGCCCGCCTGGAATGGCACGGCGACCTCAAGGGAACGCCGTACGAGGTGCTGCTGGGCCTGCTGGGCAACTCCCTGGTGGAGCCACGGCTGAACGAAGCGCCGTTCCAGCCCAAGCCGCCCAGCGCGGACCCGATCAGCCAGTGGTTCGAGCCGACCCAGCACAACTTGCGCCCGCCGTTCCTCGACTACTGGCGCGACAATGGGGGCCTACAGACCTTCGGCTACCCACGCTCCGAGCAGTTCGAGGAGAAGAACCAGGCAGACGCCAAGACTTACCTGGTCCAGTATTTCGAGCGCAACCGCATCGAGCACCACCCCGAGAACGCGGGCACCAAGTACGAATTTCTACTTGGCTTGCTGGGGGTGGAGCAGTTCAAGGCGTTGTACGGGTTTATGCCGTAAGGACGGTAGACGGTAGACGGTAGACGGTAGACGGTAGACGGTAGACGGAAGTAGTTAGCCACCGTCTAC
>JBAURA010000393.1:0-29736 GCA_049580985.1 Chloroflexia bacterium | reverse complement strand
TGCGCTCGGCGTTCGATGGGCGCAAGCAGGAAGTGGTGACCATCTGGGCGCTCAAGGACGTGTCGTTCGAGGTGAAGCGGGGCGAAGTGGTGGGCGTGATCGGTCGCAACGGCGCGGGCAAGAGCACCCTCCTCAAGATCCTCTCGCGCATAACCGAGCCAACCACCGGCCGCGCCAGTATCGCCGGGCGGGTCGGCTCCCTATTGGAGGTAGGCACCGGCTTCCACCCTGAGCTGTCGGGCAGGGAGAACATCTACCTGAATGGCGCGATCCTGGGGATGAAACGGGCCGAGATCGAGCGCAAGTTCGACGAAATAGTGGCCTTCTCTGAAGTGGAGAAGTTCATAGACACGCCGGTGAAGCACTATTCATCGGGCATGTACCTTCGCCTCGCTTTTGCGGTGGCCGCCCACCTTGAGCCTGAGATACTGCTGGTGGATGAGGTGCTGGCGGTCGGTGATGCGCAGTTTCAGAAGAAGTGCCTGGGTAAGATTGGAGAGGTAGCGCAAGAGGGTCGCACGGTGCTGTTCGTGAGCCACAACATGGCGGCTGTTACCCAGCTATGCACTAGCGGTATCTGGCTCAGAGATGGGAACCTGGACTCGATTGGGGCAGTCGATACCATTGTACACCGATACTTGTCGCACGGAGCGGACAACATATCGGAACGCCAGTGGCCGCCCGCCACCGCTCCCGGTGATGACCGTGTGAGATTGCTCCGTGTCCATGTCTGCCAGCACGAAAGCGCGTATGGCATTGTGGACATCAACGAACCGCACTCTATCGATCTCGAATTCGACATTCTACGCCCCGTGAAGAATTTGGTCACGGGAATCAACTACTATAATGAACAGGAGCTTTGTCTCTTCTCAAGCGTTGATTGGCGCGAAAATCAGCTGGCCCCTGGGCGCTACAAAAAGCAAGTGCACATACCCGCCCAACTACTGGCAGAAGGTCGAATAAACGTGTTGGCTCAGTTGGTCTTTTACGAACCTGATATAAGAAGCGTCGTAATCCCTGAGGCCCTGAGATTCGATGCCATAGACAGCGATCACCCGCTATCAGTGCGCGGTCATTACAAAGGCAGATGGCCTGGGATGCTTCGTGTCGCATTGGAATGGTCGAACGCCAGTCCGGTAGACTAAGATGCACACACCGTTAGCCAACCGCCTCCTCAGACGACTAATAAGGCTAAGTCTTCGTCCAGGTCCGCTTTCCTGGGTCGGTGTGGCACTCGGTCGCTACCTTGGCTGGCCTCTTCCCGGCGGTCATCGTATACGGATTCACGACAGCCAGGAGGGGATACAAAGAAGGATACTCAGCTACGGCGCTTACGAACCGGGTATCGTAGAATTGCTACAGAAGATACTGGCGCCGGGTGAGGTATTCGTTGATGTAGGTGCAAATATCGGGCAGCATGCCATTATCGGCGCGGGCCTCGGCGCTTTTGTCTATGCGATTGAGCCGGTACCGCGACTTGCGCGACGTGTCCAGGACAACCTCACTCTCAATAGACTTCAGCGCAGGGCCGTTGTGAGTGAGGTCGCGTTTACAAACTACGCTGGCGAATCTGTGCTCTATCTGGCAAAGCGAGGGGACGACGGCTCACACTCGCTCCTGGATAAAGTGCCCGCTGAACATCTACAGCCATTGGCGGTCAAGACGACTACCTTAGAAAAGTACGTGCATGATGTAGTCGGACGCCAACCTCATGTGGTGAAGATCGATGTTGAAGGGTGCGAAGCTCTTGTGTTGGATGGTGCTCGATCTTTATTAGATGCTACCATGCCTCCCGCCTTCATTGTCGAGACAGGAGATCGGCTTGCGGACGAACTTGGCGAGTCAGCTTTGTCGGTGCTAAACAGGTTTTTCACACGTGGATTCAGAGTCTTCACAATAGAGGATCGCCCTTTCAGCCTCATAGAGGTCTCTCCCCACGCAGCGTCCGGCGAGCTAGCCAACTACCTGGCAATACACGAGAGTGCTTACGCATATGCAAGGCTTCTCTCTCTTCTTGATAATTCGGCGCACCGCGAGTTGGTTCGCGCGTAAAGCGCCCTAGTCTTACTGCGAAAATGCGAATTCTGATAGTCAGCTACGCCCTATACCCGGATCAGACCTCCGAGGGTATTTGTGCCGCAAAAACAGCACGCGCCTTGCAGGATGCCGGGCATGAAGTTGAGATCATCACATCTACAACTGGCCAACTTGAGTCAAATGCTCTTATTGAAACGCCCCTTTTACAGGGTATCACCGTACACAGGATCAATCCAAAATCGGAGCTTTTACCAGCCTGGACCGCCCCCTTTTACGCCCTTGATCGTGTCGACAGAGGGCCAGCCTGGTTCAAGAAGCAGGTGCTCGGACGCGTTTTCGCCATACCGTATTTGTTGTTAGGAAGTAGTCGAGAGGAGTTCGCCTGGGTCGCGGCTGCGGCACAAACGATAGTGCAACTCTGCAAAGATAGCAGACGCCGCTTTGATGTAATCCATTCCAGGTTATACCCGGCCAGCAGCCACTTGGCCGTCCTTACTGCGTTGCCTAAGCTGCCATATCGCCCGCATTGGTCGCTCTATTTCAGCGATCCGTGGCCGCCTCACCTGTACCCCACAGGTTACAGGTCAACGGTTGGTCCTCTTGCCCGCCGACGCTTGGAGGCACAACTGTCTAGGCTTCTCAAGCTGGCCGACAGCCTGGTATTCCCAAGCGACAGGTTAATGCACTTTATGCTTTCTGGATCTCGTGAGCAGTTCAGACGAAAGGCTTGTTGCATACCGCACCTCGGCAACTCCTGGACTGAGTCGCCACCATATATCAAAGACAACATCTTTAAGATTGTTTTCGCGGGCAATCTACTGAAACCACGCAGTCCGGATGGTCTATTTCGAAGTCTCAATCAGCTTTTCGCCGACAACGAGTCCATGAAGAATGACCTGAAAATACAACTTGTCGGGAGAAACAACGAAGTCCTGAGGGGCGACATAGAGATGCACGGTCTCGTAGATAACGTGGAGATAGTGCCACAACTGCCGCTAGAAGAGACCTGGAATATGCTCTGTCAGGCTGACGTGTTGTTGATAGTAGAGGCCCATATGGGCGAAGGTATCTTCATGCCTTCCAAGCTGTCCGAATATATCTCGGCGAAGCGTCCTATCCTGGCATTGTCTCCGCCCAACGGCGTCGTAACCGACTATTTAGCGCTCGGAGGCGGCATCCGCGTCGCCCCTGATGACTCCCGCCAGATTACATTCGCCATAGCTGAACTCTATGAGCGTTGGCGCAACGACACGCTCAGCGAGCTTGCACCTCCCGCCAGTCTTGTTGAGTCTGTCGGTCCTAGCAGGATTACGCCTCTGTATGAGCAAGCGTTCCAGGGAGATAATCCGGCTGTTGCACTCCACAAGACACCGAGTGTGGCATAACAGATTGGCAAAACTCCTCGAAATACTAATCTCATGCGAATAGGCAGCTACTCAGCCAAAGAAGACCCGGCGCTACGAGCATACGGCCACCACCGTATCGTCGTCCCCGTCTACATCCCCAACCTGGAGGGCTACTTCGCGCAGTCCCTGGACGTGTTGAAGGTCTGCCTGGAATCGCTGCACCGCACGGCAGACGCGAAGGCCAGGATAACCGCCGTTTCTAACGGCTCGGCGCCGGAGGTTGTAGCGGAGTTGCGACGGCAGTTGGACCTGGGGGTGCTCGACCAACTCCTGCTCAACGGGACCAATCGTGGGAAGGTAGATGCGGTCGTGTCGGTGGCGCGTGGCTGCTTCGAGCCGTTCATCACGATCACCGACTGCGACGTGCTCTTCCGCACCGGCTGGCTTGAGGCCGTGGAGCGGGTCTTCCTCACTTTCCCAGAGGCCGGGTTCGTGTCGCCCGCACCCACTCCCAACGCGCCCTGGTATTTCACCTCCGCCACGGTCCTGGATAGCGTCGTGCGGCGGGAGTTGAGATTGGAGAAGGTCATTGACGATGCCGACCTTGACCTCTTCGAGCAGAGTATAGGCTGGGCGATCTACAAGCCGGAAGAGCGCCAAGCCCAGTACGTCGTCAGGAGAGGCGAGGGGCTGGCATGCGTCGGGAGCGGGCATTTCGTATTCACCATTCGTAAGGAAGTCGTGCGCGCCATGCCCGAACAACCCTCACAGCAGGCGGTAGGCGGGATCTCCGAAGTAACCTGGCTGGACGCGCCCGCCGATGCGCTGGGGCTATGGCGACTCGCCACTCCCAAAACATTTGCTTATCACATCGGGAACGTGCTCGGACCCTGGGTTTATGAGGAATTAGCAGCTTGCGCCCCTCCCCAGGAGGACATCAACCACTTCGAGGACGGTGTGCCACACCTGCGCCGATCCCGGATTTCGCGTTTGCCCTGGGTGGTGCGTAGGGGCCTGGTGAGGGCATTGCGCAAGACTCCCCTTCGTTCCGCGCTTCCTAAGAGCCTGGGTGATAGACCTGCCTTACCTGCCAAGTCCGGCACCGAGAGGTTGGAGGCGTGATCGTTCACCTGGGTTGTGGGCGCAAGAAATACCCCGGTTCCGTGGGCGTCGATATTACATCTGACTCCAGTGCCGATGTGGTGCACGATTTGAACAAGGCCCCCTGGCCCCTGGAAGATGATCAGTTTACAAAGGCCTACTGCGTCGATGTCGTGGAACACGTCGACAACGTCGTTTTGTTTATGGAAGAAGTGCATCGCATCTGCCGCGATGGCGCGACGGTTGTGATACAGGCCCCGTTCGCCAGTAGCCACTTCACCTACGGAGACCCCACCCATAAGCGAGCTTTCACGTCAAAATCGTTCAAGTACTTCGACCGGCAGTTCGATGATGCCTTCTTCCATTACTCCCACGCCAGGTTCAGCACCCTGGAAGTCGCCTACAACAAATACGAAGAGTGGATATGGACCTACAGACCACCCCTCATAGACAGGCTGCTTGTGGGGCTTGCCAACAGGCACAAAGACCTGTACGAGCGAAGGTTCATGTGGATATACCCTGTGCAAACGATCTACTTCCGTCTGCAAGTCGTGAAGGCCCCCAGCGATAGGCAAGCAAGCCTGAATGAATAGCGGGGTGTACAGCAACGCCTGGACTGCCCGGCAGGGGGGTGGGGTGGCATACGTGGCGGCCCTGGCGCAGACCCTCGCCGACTTCGGGCCGGTCGACCTGCACTTCCGCACGCCCGTGTCGCGTGAAGAGATCGAGGACCTGTATCCCGTAAGCCTGGACCGGGTGCGTGTAATCAGCAAACCCCGGTTTGTGCGCGCTACCTCGAAGCTCCCCTCACCTTTGCGAATGCCCCTCAACAGGCTTGTCACGCTGGCCGGGGCCGCCGCCGAGCGCCGGTACGACCTGGTAGTGAGGCAGACGCACGACCCGCCGCCGCCGACCCTCTGTCGCCATGCCATCCTGCTGGCCGGGTTCGCCTCCGCCGTGCCGCTCACGCAGCGTAGCCGTTGGTACATGGGCCGCTACTCAAGCGTGATCGCCTACTCCGGGTTCGCCGCCCACTGGATAAGGCAACGCTGGCACCGCCCGACGACGGTGATCTACCCACCAATCTCGCCGGTAAAGTCGCTGCCTAAAGAGCAGTCTATTGTGGCCGTTGGCCGCTTCTCCGCTTTCAAGAGGAGCAAGCACCAGTTGGAGATGGTCGAGCTTTTCAGACAGCTCCTGGACGGCGGCGTTACGGGCTGGCAGTTGCACCTGTGTGGCACGAGCGAGGACCAGGAATATCTCGCCCGCGTCCGAGAGAGCGCCCTCGGACTCCCCGTCCACGTCCATGCCGACCCCTCGCGCGCCGAGCTTGACCGGATCGTGGGCGCGGCCAGCATCTTCTGGCACGCCACGGGCGTGGACCACGACGAGCAGCAGCACCCCGACCTGATGGAGCACTTCGGCATGAGCACCGCCGAGGCCATGTCCGCCGGCTGCGTGCCCGTCGTGATCGGCAAGGGCGGGCAGCCTGAGGTAGTCGGCCCGCAGCTAGAGGAGTGGACCTGGCAGAAGTGGCCGGAGTGCCTCGCCAGGACCAGGCACTTGATAGATCACCCTGACTTGCTCCCCACCCTGGCCCAGCATGCGCAATGCCAGGCGGCTAACTTCTCCTTCGACCGCTTCCGGCAGAGCGTCCGCGAGCTTGTAGCGCCCCTGGTGGCGTAGCTTCCCCTATGCTGAAAGTAGCACTCATCCTGGGCACCCGGCCCGAAGCCGTCAAGCTGGCTCCGGTGGCGCTCCTTATGCGTGAGAGCCACGACTTCTCCTGCACCGTGCTGGCGACCGGGCAGCAGCGCGAGATGCTCACAGAGGCGCTCGCCGAGTTCGACCTAGCCCCTGATATCGACCTGGACGTAATGCAGCACAACCAATCGCTCGCCGGCCTGACCGCCAGGCTCCTCACCCGGCTCGAAGGCGCTATCGAGGAGCTTAAACCCGATTGGATCGTGGTGCAGGGCGATACGACCACCGCCATGGTTGGCGCGCTGACCGGCTTTTACAAGCGCAGCCCAGTGGCGCACGTCGAGGCCGGCATGCGCACCGGGGACAACTACTCTCCCTTCCCCGAGGAAGTGAACCGTCGGATCGTCAGCCAGTGTGCGGCTTTGCACTTCGCGCCTACTCCTGCGTGCCGCGATAATTTGCTCAGGGAAGGTGTCCCATCTGCCAGGGTGCTGGTCACAGGCAACACCGTCATCGACGCTCTCCTCTATATCAGGGAGCAGGTCCGTCGCCACCCCTCACGCTTGCCCGACTCTCTTGTTGGGCAGTTGGACGGGCGGCGAATGCTGCTGGTGACCTCCCACCGCCGCGAGAGCTTCGGACCCCGGCTGGAAGAAATATGCATGGCGCTTGGAGAGCTCGCCCAACTCTACCCGGACGACGCCCTGGTGCTCCCCGTGCACCCGAATCCGAACGTCAAGGGCACTATCCGGCGCATACTGGGCGAGCACCCCAACGTTCTCCTGATCGAGCCACAGCCTTACCGGGCTTTCGTCGAGCTTCTCGACCGCGCCCACCTGGTCCTCACCGACTCGGGCGGCATACAGGAGGAAGCCCCCAGCCTGGGCAAGCCCGTGCTGGTGCTGCGCGACACCACCGAGCGCCCCGAGGGGATAGCCTCGGGCAACGCTCTGCTGGTCGGCACCGAGCGGTATAACATAGTAGCCTCAGCCAGGATGGTGCTGGAAGACGCCGACCTGTACCGGCGCATGTCCCACGCCGCCAATCCCTACGGCGATGGCAAGGCAGCAGCCCACATAGTCGAGGCCCTAAGGAATTACGGCTGATGCGCATCCTTCTCCTCAGTTATCACCTTCTGCCGGACCAGACCTCCGAGGGCCTGTGCGTCGCCAAGACCGCGCGTGCCCTGGCCGACAGTGACCACCACGTCGAAGTTGTCACCGCAGCCCAGACTGCTCACCCTATGCTCGAGGGCATCCCCGTTCATAGAGTGACCCCGAACGGAGACCGAATGCCCTGGTGGACGAAGCGGTTGCAACGGCTCAACAGCCTGGCGCGTGGGCGAACACGGGGCAGATGGCTTTGGATACGGCTGGATGCCGCAGCCAACATCGCTCTCGGCTGTGCGCCCGATGATTACGCGTGGGCCTCGGCGGCAGCGGCCAAAGCGCTCGCCCTCTTGCGCGAACCGGGCGGTGAACCATTCGACCTGGTATATTCGCGCCTCAACCACTTTCGCAGCCATCTCGCCGCCATGCACGTCAAACGTGAGATGCCTGGCATGCCCTGGTGCGCGCACTTCAGCGACCCCTGGCCAGGCCACCTCTACCCGGAGGGCTACAAGCTCACGGCCACCCGCACCGGCCTCATGGAAAAGCGCCAGGAGGCCATACTGGACAGGATGCTGGCGACCGCGGACAGCCTCACGTTCCCGGCAGAGCGGCTGTCGCGCTTCCTCCTCTCCGGGCCGAGAGCCAGGCACATAGGCAAGGCACACGTGGCTCCGCATCTCGGCTATTTTCAAGTGAGCGCGCCTATATACAGCCCAGGCGAGGTATTCACAATTGTCTTTACCGGCCTCCTGCTCCCCCAGAGGTATCCTGGCACGTTCCTGAGGGCCTTGCGCCGGTTTCTCGACGCCACACCCTCAGCCGCAGGCAAAATAGAGGTGCTATTCGTAGGACGGAATATGCCCCTGCTCGATAAGGATGTTGACGCCCTGGACCTCTCCCACGTTTTACGAGTATCACCCTACAGCGATCCCGACGACGTCTGGCCCGTGTTGTGCGCAGCCGACGTACTGCTCTTACTCGAATCGCCTATGCAGGAAGGGGTCTTCATGCCTTCCAAGCTGGCCGACTACCTCTCGGCCCGACGACCGATCCTGGCGCTATCGCCGGAGCAAGGCACCGTCTCCGACTACCTGTCGGAGGGAGGCGGGCTGCGCGTAGATGCCGACAGCGAAGAGGGCGTGCTGGATGCATTACGTACCCTCTACAATCGCTGGCAATTGGGCTGCCTTCACGATCTTGTACCTCCCGACTCGCTGGTGTCACACGTCTTGCCCGAACGAGTGGTGCCCCTCTATGAGGCAGCTTTCCGCCAGGCTGTCGAAGCCTCGAAATAATCTCCCGCAGGCTCACAGGTAAGAAATAACCGTTGGCAGTCGCAGAGAGAACAACCCGCCTCACCTCCAACGAGCTTCCCTCACCCAAGGGCACAAAGCTACTCCTGGTGGTGCCTGATGGTGTGGGAGTGCGCAACTTTCTTCATGGGCGATTCCTCAATGTGTGGCAGCAACTCGCCGGTGTCGAATCCCTCGAAACCTGTTCAGGGCTGCCGGTCGGCCCGCTCAGAGAGGTGGTAGGCAACTCGCTCGCTGAGACGCGCATGCACGAGATGCCGATCTACAGAGAGACCCCCGCCACCGGCTTCGTGCGTAAGTCGCTGGAGGTTGCCCACCTGGCGCGCTTTCGCACCGCCGGGATGCGCTATGTGCTGGACATGGGCAAGCCACGGGGCAGGTCGCGGCGCGCCATGCTGAACAGGCTGGCCTACTTCACCGGCCAACTGCTGTCGAAACCAAAAGGTATCGCCAGGCTGAATCGGCTGCACTTGCGGCGCGTGATGATGAATGGCCTGACCGACCATTACAGGTCGTTGCTGCGCTCGATCCGTCCGTCGGTGGTTTTCTTCACGCACCAGCGTCCCCCTCAGATCTTCCCGCTCGCGGCTGCGGCACGTAGCCTGGGCATCCCAACTGCCTGCTTTATTTTCAGTTGGGACAACCTCAGTTCCAAAGGCCGGATGCCGGTGCTGTTCAACCACTACCTGGTGTGGAGCGATCGCATGCGCGACGAGCTGCTGCGCTTCTACCCCGACGTGCATATGCGGCAGGTGCACGTGGTAGGCACCCCTCAGTTCGAGCCTTACGACTACGAGGACTTCGGCTGGACCGAGGCCCGGTTCTGCGAGGAGACAGGCGCATCCCTCGGTCGCAGGCGCATTTGCTTCAGCGCGGGGGATGCCACCACCAGCCCCAACGACCCCCAGTATATCGAGGCGCTTGCCCAGGCGAACCGTGAGCGCGCTTTTGGCGAGGGGGTAGAACTGATCGTCCGGTCATCGCCCGCCGAAGAAGGCGACCGGTTCGTGGCGGTGATAGCCAACCACCCGGAGGTGATCTGGTCTCCTCCGCGCTGGGTGCAGACACGATCCGGCCACCCTGAGCCGTGGTCTCAGCGCGTGCCCCAGGCCGGCGACATAGACCTCCTCAAGTCCCTCACCCGTTACTGCGATGTCAACGTCAATATGGCTTCCACGATGACGCTCGACTTTTCGTTCGCGGGCAAGCCTGTTGTGAACGTGGCTTCCGGGAACGGCCAGTATGGTGCTCCATGGTCCGACCTCTTCTTCTACGACTATGACCACTACCGTCCGGTACTGGAGCTTGGAGCCGCCAGGCTGGCATTGAATCCTGCCGAACTGGTGTTAGCCGTCAATCGCTACCTCGATGACCCCACCCTCGACAGCGAAGGACGCGCCGCCCTCCTGGAGATGCAGGTGAGCGTACCTCTGCATGGCACGAGCGAGCGTATCGCGCGGACCCTGGCGACGGTCGCAGAGACCGTGATCGCAGGGTTGGGTGGGAAACTCAAGTGAAACTGGAGGCCAACCTGGCGCTGAACAGGGCGGAATGGGCCGAGCAATCTCTGCGGAAGATGTTACCCACGGCCCCGTCGAACGTTGTGAGCGATATCGGGTGCGGTTTCGCCTGGATGGAGGACCCCGTGGAGGCATTAGGCGCCACCTGGCAGGGCTTCGACCAGGTGCCTAAAGCAGCCGGAGTGAGATGCTGGGATGTGACCCATTCCGCACCGGATGGCGCGCCCCGGCCCGGTATCGTGCTCATGCTGGAGGTGCTTGAGCACCTCTCCAACCCGCAGATAGCGCTCCATAACATCGCTGAGCACCTGCTTCCGGGCGGCTACTTGATCCTGACCTCACCAAACCCCGCCTGGAGCAGGAGCAGGGTCTACATGCTACGGCACGGCGTTCCCTATTCTTTCACCCCCAGGCACCTGCGCGAGCACCATGTCTTCACCACCTGGCCCCACGTAGTGGAGCACCTGCTGGTTTCCGCAGGGTTCGAGATCGTTGAATATGTCACCCTGGCGGGGGGTATCACCAACTCCGGCGCTTCCCGCGCCCTGGACCATATGAAGGCGCTGGCGGTATCAGTCCTGTCCAGGTTGGTGGAGCTTGCAGACCGTTCCGCTCGCGGCTACACGCTCGGAATCGTAGCAAGGAAGCTCCATGAACCGGAAGGTAGCCGAGAGTGACGCACGTCGTAATGCTGTGCGACTACCGCCTGCAACCGGACCGCGTCGGCGGTGCTGACCGGTTCTTCTGGGCTTTGCAGTACCGCATGTTGGCCGCTGGCTGGCAGGCCACATGGCTCTTTCCCAAAGAATCGGATTACCCACATTACGCCCACCACTGCTTCGATATTGTGCTGCTGCCCAAGAGCACATTCTTGGAGGGTGCAACCGACTATCTGCGAGAGAGGCGCGGAGTTGACATGCTGGTGTCGGTCTTCACCTCTTACGCAACTCGTTTTCCGATTGAATGGAAACGACTCGGAGTCCGACGCTACCTGGCGGTGGACCAGATGTCCCGGCCTGCCGCAAAGCGCAGTCTCTCCAAACGTGCCCGCCTCGCCCTGAAAGGTGTCCTCCTTTATCCGTTCGTGACCGGGATCGTGGCGGTCTCCGATTTTGTGCGTGGGGCGATACTACGGGAGCTTGGCCCGTACTGGTCCCCCAAAATACGAGTGATCCCCAATGCAGTTGATACAGACCTGTTCTATCCTTCGCATGGAGAGCCTTCGGGCATGCTGCGGCCATTACACCTGGTGGTAGTGGCGCACTTGATCCCGGAAAAGGGGGTTCAGGTCCTGCTGCAAGCGCTCCACCAGGCCGGTGACAGGTTGCCCGGTATGAAAGTCTCCATCGCGGGAGATGGCCCTTTTGCTGCCGAGCTAAAGGCGATCACCTCGAGTCTCGGCCTACAGGACTGCGTGACTTTCCTGGGAAATATAGCCTGGCAAGACGAACTATTGCGCAGTGCCGATATTGCCGTCGTGCCTTCGCTCTGGCAGGAGGGCTTCGGGTTCACGGTCATCGAGGCGATGGCCTCCGGCGTGCCTGTTGTTGCCAGCCGGATAGGGGGCATCCCGGAGCTGCTGAATGGAGGCTCTTCCGGCGAGCAAAGTGGACTACTCGTGCCACCCGGCGATACCCCGGCTCTGGCCGATGCGCTCGTGAAACTTGCGAATGACCCTTCCATGCGTCTCAAACTGGGACAAGTAGGTCGCTCATTTGCTCTTGAGCGTTACGGTCTCGCAAGGATGGCCGATGGCTATTTCTCTCTCATAAAGAGCATGCTCCCGGAGTCTGCTTAGTGCACGTGGCGTTCCTCACAACCGAGTACCCCCCTATGCCTTCAGGTGGCATCGGCACAGGCGTGCGCACGCTAGCTCGCGCGCTCGTAGCCAAGGGGCACAAAGTCACGGTAGTGGGCTGGGGACGTGAGGCGCAGTTCGAGGACGAAGGCGTGCGAGTACGTTTCCTGCCCGAAACGCGGATTCCCAGAGCTGGCTGGCTTTTGAACCGGAGAGCGGTCGCTTCCTTCCTCAACGGGCTGGTGCGGGACGAAGCGCTCGACGTAGTCGAGGCGCACGATTGGGTCGGGCCTTCGGCGGGGCTGAATCTTGACTGCCCGCTAGTGGTCCGGTGCCACGGCAGCGCCACCTATTTCGCGTACCTCCTTGGCGAGAAGGTGAGGCCTTCCGTCCGGCTGGCGGAGCAATCGGCGCTACGAGGCGCGCACGATATAGCCGCCGTAAGCCGCTTCACAGCCCATCTGACCGGGCGGCTGTTCCGGTTGAAGAAGGAGATCGGCGTCATACCGAACGGCGTAGATACCAGCCGGTTCCGACCTGCGGGGCGGGACGAGACAGAAGCCAACACGATCCTCTATTTCGGCACTCTGGTCCGCAAGAAAGGCGTGCTCGACCTGTGCAGCGCGTTCTCGCTGCTGGCCGAGCAGCACCCTGATGTGCGCCTGCGCCTCATCGGCAGAGATGCGGCAGACCTGCGAACCGGTTCCCCTTCGACCTGGGCTTTGTGCCGCCGCGAGCTCACTCCCTCCGCCGCCGACCGGGTGGAATACCTGGGCAGCGTGCCCTATGACGAGATCCAGTGCCACGTACGCAAAGCGGCCCTATGCGTGTTCCCCTCCCATGCGGAAGCGCTTCCGTTCTCCTGGTTGGAGGCTATGGCTTGTGGCAAGGCTGTGATCGCATATGATACCGGCTGGGCGAGGGAGATCATCCAGCCGGATGTAGATGGAGTGCTTGTTGGCCGGGGTGAGGTAGAGATGTTGAGCCGGGCAATCGGTTCACTTCTCGTCGCTCCAGAGCGAGCATTGGAGCTTGGGGTGCGGGCGCGCCAACGAGTAGAATCGACCTTTTCCACCAGCAGGATGGTAGAGTCAAGCGTGCGCTGGTATGAGCAGGTGGTAACAAGAGGATGACGGCTTTGCCGCCGGAGACTGAAACCGGGACGCTCACGCTCGTTGTATGCACCTACTGCCGCCCGCTACAGGTCAAACGCCTGCTGGTAGCCCTCCAATGCCAGAGCCTGATGCCGGACGAAGTGCTCCTTGTCGACGGCTCTCCCGATGATGAGACGGAGCGGATCGCGTCGGACCCGGCGGTACGAGGCGCTATCCCTTCGCTGCTCTACCACAGAGTACCGCCGGAGCACCGGGGGCTGACCAGGCAGCGCAACTACGGTATCGAGCACGCCCGTGGGTCTATAGTGGCTTTCCTCGACGACGATACCATGCCAGAACCCGACTACTTCAGCGCCATAGCATCGTGCTTCCGGCGACACCCGGAGGCGGCAGGGGTCGGAGGCTACATCACCAACGAGGTTGCGTGGAGGCACGCCGGCGAGCACTGCTCCAACAAGCTCTCGATTTTCTGCTGGCGCGGGTGGGAGCGCCGCGAGGACTATCGCTGGCGGGTACGCAGGATAATGGGGCTTGCCGGGTCCTATGCCCCAGGCTGGGTGCCGCCCTCCGGCCATGGTCGCCCGGTGGGGTTCCTCCCACCCGATGGGCAGGACTATCAGGTAGAGTTCTTCATGGGGGGCGTCTCCGCGTGGCGCAGAGAGGTGTTGCAGAGAGTCAGGTTCTCGCACTTCTTCGAGGGATACGGGCTATACGAGGATCTCGATTTCTGCCTGCGAGTAGCTCGGCACCAGCCCCTATACCTGTGCACCTCGGCCAGGATTGAGCACTACCATGCGCAAACAAGCCGGCCAGGCGCCCATCGATACGGTGTCATGGTGGTAAGAAACGGTTGGTACGTCTGGCGGCAACGCTGGCCCAACCCCCTGGCACCTGATCGGCTGCGCTGGTGGGCTATTACGCTGCTCCTGGCCGTCAGCCGCCTGTTTGACGCGGCTCGCGGCCCCCACCGTCGGCAGGCGCTCATGGAAGCGCTTGGCCGGTTCCGGGGAATGTTCAGCGTGCTACTGCGTGCTCCCCGGCCAGCCTATTCACATGATGCCAATGAAAACTGAGCCACCGAGTCTCTCTTTGCTCATCACCACGCGCAACCGCAAGGAAGATCTGCTCAGGACCTTGCGCCACACGCTGCCGAAGATGCCCCCAGGGCACGAGACCCTGGTGTTCGACGATGGTTCCACGGACGGCACTCAGCAGGCGGTATCTGAGGCATGCCCTGAAATATGTCTGCTGAGGCATGAGGTAGGCGCCGGTTACCTTGCCGCTCGCAACCGCATGATGGCCCTGGCGCAAGGGGAGTTCGCGCTGAACCTCGACGACGACGCCGAACCTGTAACTTCCGATTTCGCGTACAAGACCCTCCGCTACTTCTCGGATAATCCCCGGTGCGCGGTGCTCGCCTTCGCGATCTACTGGGGTAGGGAGCGTCCGCATGGCATCCTGCCTGATCGAACAAAGCCTTTCAAGGTCAATTCCTTCGTGGGTTGTGGGCATATGTGGCGTATGGAAGCGTGGCGGTCGATCCCGCCCTATCCGGAATGGTTCGACTTCTATGGCGAGGAAAACTACTCCGCCCTTCACCTCCTGAAGCAAGGGTGGGAAATCCATTACATGCCCCAGGTGCTTGTGCATCACAGAGTCGATCTCGCTGCCCGGCGTGCGCGGCGCGACCCGTGGCGTTATCGTCGCCACGTGCGCGCGGGCATCTTGCTAATGTTGTTGTTCTACCCGTTGCGGGTGCTGCCCCGCTACCTGGCCTATTCGTATTGGATGCAGATACGCTTGCGCCTGCTCAGGGAGCGCGAGTGGGGAGTGTTGGCTTCCCTTGTATGGGTACTCCTCGAAGTAGTGAAGAAACTCCCCCATATTGTCCGAGAGCGCACACCCTTGACGCAAGCCGAGTGGAAGGTGTGGAGGAGTCTGCCCGCCGTCCCCATATATTCCGAGGCGGGACTGGTAGGAGAGAGCTAGCAACTGTGACAGCAAGCGGAGAAGAATTGAAGGAGTTGACGGTTGGCGGTGAGCGCGTGGTGCTGTGTGGCGCGCCGGACCTCGGCATTCTGGAGGAGATAATCGTCGGCCCCGGCGACCTCTGGCACAGCGGACTCCTTCGCGGGTATGCCGGACTCCTCCCTGAACTGAAATACTGGTCGCCCGTATACTGGTACTACCTCAACGACACTGCTCCCGACGTACGGAACGTCAGTTGGCGGGTTGAGTACGGCGCATTCGCGGTCCGGGCCTCTGTCTGGGAAGCGATGGGGGGCCTCGACACTAGCTACACATCCCGCACGACGCCATCACTCGACCTGGGGTTCAGACTCATACAGAATGGCGGTGTTCCACTGCACGTCCCCGACCTATATCCCTCCGTGGAACACTCCGATCAACACTTTTCGATCCCCAGGCCCGACGTCTATCTCTTTTTCACCCGCCACTTCAAGCGTGACTATCGACTCTACATGCTGCTGCGTGAGGTGATGACCCGGCGCCGCCCGCTGGCCGAGCTACGGGCGCTCAGGTGGGCCGAAAGGCAGGCCAGGAGCATAACTGCTCCCCAAACGATCACGATGCCTCCACGCCCGCTACAGCCCCTCACTGGGCGACTACGTGTTTCAGCTATTGTGCCCACGATGCGGCGGCAGGCTTACACGGCCAACCTCCTAGCCGACTACACCCGGCAAACTTTGCCTCTACATGAGGTGTTCGTGGTTGACGCTACGCCTGACGAGGAGCGCGCGCCCGGTATCTACAGTCAATACGAGCAGTCCCTGCCGTTGCGCGTTATATGGCAGCGCTCGCTTGGCACCTGCCGGGCGCGCAACGAAGCGATCAAGCTATGCACCGGCGATTACATCCTCTTTGCCGACGACGACACACGGGTACCTCCGGACTTCGTCGAGAACCACGTAAGAGTATTGGATACCTACCAGGCCCAGGCCACCAACGGTCTAGATATAAGGGCGGATCACCCCACGCAGGACCTGGACGACCTGGCGCGCAAGCTGGCGCAGATGGAGGGTCGCAGGCAGCGGGTGGGAGTCTCGGAAAACTTCAACAACGCGAACTCGTGCGTGCGCCTGGAGTGGGTGCACCTGTGCACCGGCAACGACGTTAACTTCGACGGCGGCTACGGAGAGGACGGAGACTTCGGGCACTGTCTGATCGAGCGGGGCGCGGTGGTGCTCTATAACCCCTACTCGGCCAACCTGCACCTCAAGCCTCCCACCGGTGGATTCAGGTGGTGGGGTGCGCAGGCCGGTAAAAAGGGCCGGTCCAGAAAGCGCCAGCCCTGGGAACTGAAGCGGCGGGTCGGTTGGATAGCGCCGCGACCCAGCCCTACTATCATGTACAGCTTCCTTAAGCACTACACGAAAGACCAGTTGCGCGAGTGGCTCTACGTATATCTCCTTCGTTCCTGGATGCCCGTCGAGGTCAGGTCGGGCCGATCGAAACCCGGACAAATCTGGGTGTTCCTCCGCCACCTCTTGAGCACGCCCGCCAGGCTCGTTCGTATATGGATATCCTATCGCTTCGCCAGGGACCTTGCGGAGCGGGGCCCGATCTTCGAGTAGCGCCCTCTGCTCGACAACAGTGCATACGCCAGCCGCACAACCGTGACCCGAATTGACAATCTATTGATAGTTTCGCATGTCACTCACTACAGCCATCGGAACCGGCTCTACGCTTACGAGCC
The DNA here is from genome assembly GCA_049580985.1 of Chloroflexia bacterium. Classification (GTDB taxonomy): domain Bacteria; phylum Chloroflexota; class Chloroflexia; order QHBQ01; family JADMIH01; genus JADMIH01. Next base: position 12,975 of record JBAURA010000393.1, on the reverse strand, counting down.
GTACGCGCGGGAGATTGATATGTGGGCCGATCTCTTCCCGCGCATTACCATCGCTGCCCCGCTCAGGAACCAGCTGCCACCCCCGGACTCGGCACCTTTCGCCAGGCAGAACATCACGGTAGCTCCGCAGAAAGAGACCGGCGGCGCCACGTTGAGAGCAAAGATTGAGCAGTTGTTACGCCTTCCGAGCCTGGCATGGAGCCTCATCACAGCGATGCGCCGCGCCGATGCCGTGCATACGCGCTGCCCTGGTAACCTGGGGTTGCTCGGCGCGCTGCTGGCACCCCTCTTCTCGCGTCATATCGTGGCGAAGTACGCCGGCCAGTGGAACGGGTATCCAGGTGAGGCTGCTACGGTCCGGTTGCAGCGCGCTATCTTGCGGTCGCGCTGGTGGCGGGGGCCGGTGATGGTCTATGGGCAATGGCCTCGCCAGCCGTCGCACATAGTGCCATTCTTCACCTCCGTGTTGACTCGCCGCCAGATGGAACGGGCCAGGCAAGCCGCCGCCCACAGGGCGCTCCATGAGCCGCTCAGGATCCTGTACGTAGGCCGTCTCTCCGCGAGCAAGCGCGTCGATACGCTCCTGTCCGCCGTGGAAAAGCTCACGCGCAGCGGCATCGAAGTTAGGTGCACCATCGTCGGCGATGGCGACCGCCGTCCCGCCCTTGTAGCACAGGCCGAGGAGGCCGGTTTGGGTGACCGTGTGGAGTTCGTGGGGGCTGTGAGCTTCGAGCGCGTGCTCGGCTACTACGAGCAGAACGATGTGCTCGTGCTGGTCTCCGAGACGGAGGGCTGGCCCAAAGCGATAACCGAAGGTATGGCTTTGGGCATGCTGTGCATCGGCTCCAATAGGGGCGTGCCCGCGCAGATGTTGGGCAGAGGCCGGGGATTGGCCGTCCCTCCGGGAGATGTGGCTGCTCTTGAAGCGGCGCTACGCCGGATAGCCCGAGCTCCCGGCGACTACGCCGAGATGAGCCGCCTGGCAGCCGCCTGGGCGCAACGGTATTCTCTGGAGGACTTCCGGGAAGCCCTGCGCCAATTGCTCGAAAGTCGCTGGCACGTAAAGTTGGCGGTTTCGGCCCGCGCGACCCCTGAAGACATGGAAAACGCATGAGCACAATCGCGGTCATGCACCTGATCGACAGCCTGGCCGCGGGCGGTTCCGAGCGCGTAGCGGTCAACCTGGCTAACAACCTGCCCAGAGAGCGGTACCACGCGCACCTGTGCGCCACCAGGCAAGGTGGCCCTCTCTCCACGCTGGTGCAGCCGCACGTGCAGTTGTTGGTGCTCCGGCGGGGTGCCCGCTTCGACCTCGCCGCCATATGGCGCCTGGCCGCTTACGTGCGGGCGCACAGAATCAGAGTGCTACACGCGCATAGCTCCTCCATCTTCCTGGCCGCGGTCGTGTCGCTCCTGCCTCCCTACCCCAGGGTGATCTGGCACGACCACTTTGGAAGGGCCGGTCTGGCGACCCGCTCAGTGCCTCTTTACGGGCTGGCGATGAGGCGTGCTGCTGCCGTGATAGCTGTCAGCAGCCAATTGGTTGACTGGGCGCGCCGTAAGCTGAGGGTGTCCGCCAGCCGCATTTGGAAAATACCAAGTTTCGTAGACGAGCACACCCCGCGAGGGGAGCTCCCGGCCCTACCGGGAGTGGCAGGCAAGCGGATCGTGTGTGTCGCCAACCTGCGGCCACAGAAAGACCACATCACCCTGCTTACAGCCATGTCGGTCGTCAGAGAGCAGGTGCCGGACGCCCATCTCCTGCTGGTCGGCTCTGCCGTCGATCAGGCATACTTGGGCAGGGTGTCAGCTGAGGTCGCAAGATTGGGTCTGTCCGAAAACGTGTCCTTGCTGGGACACCGGTCCGACGTATATGATATTCTGGGAGCGTGCGACGTTGGTGTGCTCAGCTCGGCGTCGGAAGCCTTTCCACTCTCCCTGCTGGAATATGGCGTGAGCGGTTTGGCGACCGTAACGACCGCCGTCGGGGAGTGCGCGGAGGTGCTGGATAGGGGCGCTGCCGGCTTGCTTGTGCCTCCCGGGGCGCCGGACGATTTGGCTGTAGCTTTGCTCTCTCTGCTACGCTCACCCTCCCAAAGGAAGACCCTTGCGGACCGGCTCCGCGCGCGCGTGCAAGAGCGATACAGCCTGCAATCGTCGGTAGAACAAGTATGCAGGGTCTACGAGCACATTTTGAACGTAGGCCAGGATGGAGCCAGGAACCGTGCGCTTACCCGTGTCTAGCCTGTCCGTGCCGGCCACCGGTACAGTGCAAGGACGCGTCAGCAGCGACCTTCTGAACTGGTGTCTTTTCTTTGCCGCCCACGTGCCTCTCGCCTTGCTGATGAGGCAGGTTCAGTTCCTTTCCACTCTGCACCTGGTCTTGACGCTGGGGGTCGGTTTCTGGTGCGCCGCCGTCGTACACAGACCCCAACCGGCAGCGTACGTGGCCGCATATATCGCGGGGGCCGAAGTGCTGTGGCGGATGACGGGTGCCCAGGCTTTCTGGGAATTAGGCAAGTATGCCACCATCGCTATTCTCTTTGTCGCCATCGTACGTTTCCACAAGCTGGCGGGCTTCAGTCTGCCGCTAATCTACTTCATTCTCCTCCTTCCGTCGGCGATCCTGACCGTCGCGGCGCTGGGGTTGATCGGGGCGCGCGACCAGGTCAGCTTTAACCTGTCAGGCCCGCTGGCTCTTGCCGTAAGCGCGTGGTTCTTCTCCAGGCTGTCCCTTTCGCAGACGCAACTTCATAGAGTAATGCTGACGCTGGTCGGGCCGGTGGTCGGCATCGGTTCGATTGCGCTCTACAGCACCCTCACTGCAAGCTACGCGAGCCTTGACTTCACACAGGAGTCGAACGTTATTACCAGCGGTGGCTTCGGCCCCAACCAGGTGTCGAATATGCTGGGGCTTGGGGCACTCTTCAGCTTCATTTATGTGCTGAGGGAGAAGCAGAATCGCGTTTTGCGGTTGGTGATGCTAGCGGGGGTAATCACGCTGGGTACCTTGAGCGCACTCACCTTCTCCAGGTCGGGCCTATACAACGCGGGCGCCGCCGCAATAGCGTTCGCGCTCGTATCCGCCAGAGATATGCGGGCGCTGTTAAGGCTGCTGCTTGTGGCGGGCGTGCTCATCATAGCGGCTGACGCCTACATAATCCCCCGCCTGGAGGAGTTCACCAAAGGCCAGTTTTCCGTGCGCTTCCAGGATACGAGCCTGGGGCAGCGGGCCGACATCGCGGAGGCCGACCTGCGCATCTGGGAGAACAACCTCCTCTTCGGCGTCGGGCCGGGCATGGCGAAACAATATCGTGGTCTGTCGATAGGGCAGGCGGCAGCGCACACAGAGCTATCGCGCATGCTGGCCGAGCACGGGCTTTTCGGGCTGATAGCCTTGATCTTGCTTGCCGCGATGGGCGTCAGAAACCTCCGCTACGCCGCCAACGCGCAGGATAGGGCGTTGGTGACCGCGCTGCAAGTGTGGACCCTCCTCTTCTTCCTCAACTCCGCCATGAGGATGGTAGCGCCCTCCTTTGTATTTGGCCTTGCCTTCGCCGTGGCGGCCGCTGGGCAGGCACACTTGCTCGATAACGATACCCGGCGCGATGCGCCAGCGGTCCCCTTGCCGGCGTCACAACTCCCGGCAAGAGGCTCACTCGCAGGTTATTATGCAGACACAACACGCGAGAGACGCTGACACATTTGATCCCCTGAAAGCAGACGCTGCCCTCTCGGGCATGCGGCCTGGGCTGACGATGGTGGGCAACTTCCTCTCGTCGTCCACCGGCGTGCGTGGCGTGTGCGAGGAATTAGCCGGGCGGCTCAGCGCGGCTGGCTGGCAGGTGCTCACCACCTCCGACAGGCAGGGGCGGATCGCGCGCCTCCTTGACATGCTCGCCTCCGTATGGAGGCACCGCCACCGCTATGCTGTGGCACAGGTGGATGTATACAGTGGCCCGGCTTTCCTATGGGCGCGGGCGGTGTGTCGCCTGTTGCGGCAGCTTGGCAAACCATATGTGCTCACGCTGCACGGCGGGAACCTGCCCGCTTTCTCACGCCGCCACCCGCGCGCGGTGAGGCGGTTGCTCACCTCCGCTGCGGTGGTCACGGCTCCCTCGCGCTACCTCTATGACCAGATGAGGCCCTACCGCGACAGTTTGCACCTGTTGCCCAACCCTATAGACCTGTGTGCCTACCCGTTCGTTCACAGGCAGCGGCCCACGCCGAGCCTGGTCTGGCTGCGCACGTTCCACGCTATTTACGCACCCGAAATCGCGGTCAGGGTGGTGGCGGCTCTCGTACCGGAGTTCCCCAACGTGCATCTGACCATGCTTGGCCCCGACGGCGGTGACGGCAGCCTGCTCGCTACCCGGCGTCTGGCATCCGACCTCGGGGTTGGCGACCACGTGTCGATAGCCGGGAGGGTGCCCAAGAGCGAGGTTCCCGCCGGGCTGGGCGTGGGCGACGTGTTCCTGAACACATCCACTATCGACAACGCCCCGGTCAGCGTGCTTGAAGCGATGGCCTGCGGCCTGTGCGTAGTCAGCACGGATGTGGGCGGCATACCTTACCTGTTGCGCCACGAGCACGACGCACTCTTAGTTCCGCCCGGCGACCCCCAGGCTATGTCCGCCGCTGTACGCCGCCTGTTGCTCGAACCCCAATTGGCGGGGCGGCTCTCCCATAACGCCAGGGAGGAGGCGCACAAGTTCGACTGGTCGATTGTGCTGCCGCAATGGGAGACTCTGCTATCCCGCGTGGCCGCCGGTTACAGGGAATGAGCAGCACGGCATGAATCCCCTGAAGCTGTACCACCGCATGCCGCCGCCCGCGCGTTCCATAGTCGCAAGCGCGAGAGGCGCTTACCTGAAGTGGTGGCGCTACGGGCCCCGCACCGAGGGGATGGTAGCTGCGGCGTTAGCGAGGGAGAGTTGGAGCAATTCACCGTGGCAGCGATGGCAGGAAGAACGACTCGTCCGTATTCTACACCGCGCCGCCACGCAGGTGCCCTACTATCGCCGGCACTGGGAGGAGCGGCGGCGCAGGGGCGACCGCGCATCCTGGGAGTATCTGGAGAACTGGCCCGTACTGGAAAAAGAGAGTGTCAGGTCCGATCCGAGAGCGTTCGTGTCCGATGATTGCGACACTAGGCGAATGTTCCACGAGCACACCAGTGGCACCACCGGCAAGTCCCTCGACTTGTGGTGGAGCCGCGAGACCGTGCAGATATGGTACGCGCTCTTTGAGGCCCGTTGCAGGCGCTGGTACGGTGTATCCCGCCACGACCAGTGGGCGATCCTCGGGGGCCAGTTGATCACCCCGGCTACGCAGCGCAAGCCGCCTTTCTGGGTGTGGAACGGCGCCCTCAACCAGCTATATATGTCGGCCTACCACCTGGCCCCGGACCTGGTGGAGCACTACCTGGATGCCCTGGCGCGGTACAAGATCAGGTACCTGTGGGGCTACACATCGGCCCTCAACACCCTGGCCCAGCAAGCGCTCCGCCTGGGCAGGTGCGACCTCAAGCTGACCGTGGCGATCACCAACGCCGAACCTCTCTTCCCCTACCAGCGCGAGGCTATCTCCCAGGCGTTCGGCTGCCCAGTACGCGAGACCTACGGCATGGCCGAGATCGTGGCCGCCGCAAGTGAGTGCCCCCACGGTAGGCTTCACACCTGGCCCGAGATAGGGATCATGCAGATCGTCAACGGCGAGGAGCCTGTGCCGGACGGCGTGGAGGGCGAGCTACTGTGCACCGGCCTCTTGAACAAGGATATGCCCCTCATTCGCTACCGGATAGGCGACCGCGCCAGGTTCCCGCAGACCCGGCAACAGTGCGAGTGCGGACGGACCCTCCCCTTGATTGCGTCTATCGAGGGGAGGGCCGACGACCTGCTCTACACCCAGGACGGAAGGCGCGTGGGCCGGCTCGACCCCATCTTTAAGGCCCACCTACCCGTCATCGAAGCTCAGGTCATCCAGGAAACGCTCGACTGCCTCAGAGTCCGCTACGTACCTGCGCCTGGCTTTACTGCGGCCTCGGGCCGGTCTATAGTCGAACGCCTGCAAGAGAGGATGGGCGCGGTGCGGGTGGTCCTGGAAGAGGTCGAGCAGGTCCCACGCGAGGCCAACGGCAAATTCAGAGCCGTGATCTGCAAGATCGGATAATGATGGTCATGAACCTATCCACCCGCGTAGCGAACTATCCGCTGGTGCTCAACCCACGCGCTTTGATCGTTGTGGCCGCGAGCCTGGCCTTCTGGTCGTTGAGCATCTTCTGGATGGTGTTGGGTTTCGACCCGTTCCGCTCCGACGTGGCTGCCTACTGGCAAGACAGCCTCCAATGGCAGCAGCCGTACGACCCCTTCCATCTACCGTTCTACCCGTTCCTTATCGCCCTGGCCCGCGCCCTCACCTTCGATCTCCTCCCGGCTATAGTCCTGATGCAGATCGTGGTCTTCCTGGCCTACCTGGCAGGTGCTTTGCTCGTATATGAACTCCTCAGGCGCGCCAACCTGGGCCGATTGCCCGCTACACTGGGCAGCCTGTTGTTCAGCGCCTGGCCGTTCGTGGGGCTGGTATATGCCGTTTACCCGGTCTCCGACACCGTCGCCGTCACGCTGATCCTGGCGGGCCTCTACTGCCTGCAACGCTCACAGGTCGCCGTTGCGGGCGCGTTTTTCGGGCTGGCTCTCGTCACTCACAAGATAAGCTGGGTGTTCGTGGCGCTGCTGACCCTCGCCTGGCTGGTCAATGGCCGGTTCGCCTCGAAGAGGGCGCTCCTCGCCTACTTCCCTCCGCTCCTTGCTCCCATCGTCCTGTTGTGGCTAGCCGGGTCCTTTTACTACGACTCCCCGGCGTGGCTCTTCTCCTCGACCTTGGGCCAGGAGGCGGATTCCCGTAGCGAGTGGTTCCTTCTCGACGGCATACTTGGTAGCCTGTCTCACGGGTTCTCTGGCCTTGTGAAGGCAGCTATCGTGGCGGGCTTGCTGGTCACCGCGGGCATATCGACGATACTCTGCTATAGGTCTAAGAATCCTATGAAGCCATACGGAGTCGCGCTTGCGGGCGCGGTCTTTTTGCTTTGCATCTTCCTCAGCGCGCTGAACATCTGGGCCGGGGTGAGGTTCAGCAGGCTACTGGTGCTGCCGCTGCTGTGGGGTCTACATAGCCCGGAATCGCTCAGCCACAGGGCCAGGCTCCTGTGGGGCGGGCTACTGGCCGTCGCGCTCATAAGCCAGTTCGCCTATGCCTGGTACACAGCCGAAGTCTTCTTCGCCTGAATACGCTTCTGTTATTAGCAGCATGCACCTCGTCATTCTGACCCAGTACTATCCTCCCGAAGTAGGTGCTCCCCAGACGAGACTCTCCGAATTGGCGCAGATGGCCGTGGCGCAAGGGCATCGCGTTACAGTGCTAACGGCCATGCCGAATTACCCATCGGGCAAGATTCACCCTGGTTACGGGGGCCTGGTGAAGCGCGAGCGCCGTGAAGGGGTAGATATTATTCGGACGGCCATATACCCCACCCAACGCGTCGATTTCGTGCACCGACTTGCCAACTACTTCTCGTTCGTCGTTTCCTCCTCCCTCTTTGGGGCTTTTCTGCTCAAGCGTGCGGATTTCCTGATGGTCGAAAGCCCTCCTCTCTTCCTGGGACTGGCGGGTATCTGGCTGAGCCGGCTGAAGCGAGCGCGTATGATATTCAACGTATCCGACCTTTGGCCCGAAAGCGCCGTCTACTTGGGCGTCATCCGCCGAGATAGCTGGCAGTTCAAACTAAGCTCCTGGCTGGAAGCGCTGTGTTATCGTAAAGCCTGGGTTGTCACTGGGCAGGCGAGGAGCATCCTGGCGAGTATCAAGGATCGCTTCCCATCCTCCAGGACCTTTCTCCTCTCCAACGGCGTGGACACGAAGCGCTTCGGCCCGAAGTTGCGGTCCAACGAAGCGCGCCGAACGCTGGGGCCGCCAGACGCCTTTATCATTCTCTATGCCGGGCTGCACGGTATCGCCCAAGGGTTGGACCAGGTGCTTGCCGCCGCGCGAGAGATGCTCGATAAGCCGGAGTTTCGTTTCGTCCTTATCGGCGACGGCCCCGAAAAGGAGAAGTTGCAGCAGGATGCTGAGCGCCTGGGCTTGAGTAACGTGACCTTCCTGGACTCCCGGCCACAAAGTGACATCCCGGCGCTCCTGGCCTCGGCGGACACGGTCCTTGTGCCGCTCAAAACGTACATACCCGGTGCCGTGCCGTCCAAGCTGTACGAAGCCATGTCGAGCGGGCAGCCAGTCATACTCGTCGCTTCCGGGGAGGCAGCGCAGATAACCCGCGAGCACGGGGCGGGACTGATCGTCGAGCCTGGCGACATGACCGGCCTGGTCAAAGCTCTCTCTACCTTGCGAGACTCTCACGGCTTGCGCCGCGCCCTCGGCGAGAACGGCAGGCGCGCCGCCGAGGAACACTTCGACCGCACCAGGATAGTCACCCGTTTCGTGCGGTTCCTCGAGAGGCACGCGCGCCGGTGATCTGCTCGGTGGTCGGGGCCAGGCCCAACTTCATGAAGATGGCCCCCGTGGTGCTGGAGATACGCAGGCGCGGCCTCCCGCAACTCTTCGTCCACACCGGGCAGCACTACGACGAATCTATGTCCGGCGTCTTCTTGTCGGAGCTTGGGCTTCCGCAGCCCGACGTTTCCATGGGCGTCGGCTCCGGCTCCCACGCCGAGCAGACGGCTCGCGTAATGACCTCCTTCGAGGCTATCTGTCTCGAACACGGCCCGCGCCTGGTGCTCGTGGCCGGCGACGTCAACTCGACGCTAGCCTGCGCCCTGGCTGCCGCCAAGCTGCGAATACCGGTGGCCCACATCGAGGCCGGCCTGCGCTCTTTCGACCGCTCGATGCCCGAGGAGATAAACCGGCTTGTAACGGACCACCTCTCCGAGCTTTTGTTCACTACCGAACCCAGCGGCGCGCAGAATCTCGAACGGGAGGGCATCTCCGGAGAGCGCGTCCACTTCGTAGGCAATACGATGATAGATTCGCTCAACGCGCACCTGCCCCACGCGCTGGAACGCAGGCCCTGGCGTCAATACGGCCTCGAGCCTGGTGCATATGGCGTTGTCACCCTGCACCGCCCGTCGAACGTAGACGATGAAGCGGTAGCAAGGGCGCTGGCGGCTGCACTCAAGGAGTTAGCGACCACCCTTCCTCTTCTGTTCCCTATGCACCCGCGCACCAAAGCTAAATTCGGTGGCCTGTGGCTCTCGATCCCAGGGCTACTCGTAGTGGAGCCGCTGGGGTATCTCGACTTCATAGGCATCATGGCCTCGGCGAAGGTCGTGCTTACCGACTCCGGAGGCATACAGGAGGAGACCACGGCCCTGGGCGTGCCCTGCGTAACGATACGGCACAATACCGAGCGCCCCATCACCCTTACCTCCGGCACCAATCATCTGGTGCCTCCCACCGCGAGCATGATCGTTGCCGCCGCGCGCGACATGGACGCCGGGGAACACCGGGTGCCTCCCCTCTGGGACGGCCATGCCGCCCCCCGTATCGTGGATGTGATCGAACGGTGGATGCGCTAGGCCCGAACCCATCGCAAGGCTCCGACCTGGACCGCCTCGTTGCGGAGTACGAGCGGCGCGCCCGCCAGCTCGCGGGGAGCGATCTCTACTCACCTTTCAACCTGGGCTATCTCTTCACAATCCAGCAGCGCCAGCGGGCCGTGCTGGACATGCTCCGGCGTCATGGCTTCGATTCGCTGTCCGGTAAAAGGATACTCGAGGTGGGCTGCGGCAAAGGGCAGGTGCTTCACGAGCTTCTAGGCGAGGGTGCGTGCCCAGAAACGCTTCACGGTACCGATCTTATCCTGAGTAGGGTCCAGGAGGCCCACCATCTGCTGCCAAACGTCGGATTCACTTGCGCCGACGCCCAGCGCCTCCCGTATAGATCCGATGCGTTCGACGTGGTGCTGCAATTCACCGTTTTCTCTTCTGTACTCGACCCTGGCGTGAAGAAGAACCTCGCCGGGGAGATGCTAAGGGTGCTCCGCAAGGGAGGCATGGTCGTCTGGTACGACTTCTGGCTAAATCCTTTCAACAAGCAGACCAGTGGGATTCGGCCCGCCGAAGTGCGCGCTCTCTTCCCGGGTTGCCGGTTTGATTTCCGCCGTATCACGCTCGCGCCACCGCTGTCCAGGAGGCTTGCTCCCCGTGCATGGCTCCTCTGCTATATTCTGGAAAGCTTGAGGTTGTTCAACACTCACTACCTTGTGGGGATACGCAAGTAGACCTATGTTAGAAGCTGCCGAGCCCACCGGGGGTGTCAATGCGCAGACACGGACGCGCATCGCGCTCAGGAACGCCTCTCAGCCGCAGCCCCTGGCCGGCCATCACGCGCCCTATTACCTGAAAAGATCGAGCATTCGGGTGCTCATGCTTCTGACCGGTGCACGTGTCGCTAAAGAACAAGCGATATCGGCGGCACTGGGCACGCTCGACCCAGAGGAGCGACAGGCCCTCTTCTCGGTCATCCTGGCGGAGGGGCTGGCCCCAACCGTGGAGACCCATCTGCGCAGCCGTAGGCTGTCCAGCCTGCTGCACGAGTCCGAGAGGGAGATGCTACAGGCGGAGCACAGCCTCAACACCGTCGCTTTCTTTCAACAGGTGCACGCCCTCTCGCGGATAGCCGCAGCCTTCGCGGAGCACGGTATAGACTTTCGCCTCCTGAAAGGGTTGGCGCTAGCTGCTCAGGCTTACCCTTACCCCACGGCCAGGCGCGTGGGCGACATGGATATCTGGGTAAAGCCCCGTGACCTGCTACGCGCGCTTCAGGTCCTCAATCAACTTGGGATGCGCACCGCCGAGCACGGACCAACTCTCTCAGCTTTTGTCGCCGCATACGCGAAAGAGGTAGTGTTGTACTCAACTGCGGAGGCGGGTTTTGCGTCTATTGTGGATCTCCATTGGCACCCGGCGGCCCCCTGGTGGATGCGCGCCACCCTCAGCATAGACGAGGCTGCCCTGTTCAACCGCTCCTATGTCGTGGAGATCGCCAGCCTCAAATGCCGGACTCTTGACCCCACCGACAATATGTGGTACCTCTCTTTGCACGCCGGGGTGGGGCACCGTTACGAAGGAATGCGGTGGCTGGTTGATCTCGCACTACTCGCAAGGTCGGGCACCATCGACTGGCGGCGGCTAAATGGGATGGTGGCCCGTTCAGGCACGGTGGCCACGACCTGGCGAGCGGTGGAGATGCTGGACCGCGCTTGCGGAAGTAACTACGCTTCCTTGCTGAAGAGCCAACCCCGGGTTTGGCACAGGGCAGCCTTGCGCGTGCTGCTGCCCGGCTTCCCGAGCCGCCGAGACGCATCGCCCGAAGTCCAGCCTGATGTGGCCCTGCCACTCGACCGGCTGGTGCTGCTGCCTGGCCTCCCGGCCATGGTCGGCGCGCTCAGGCGGCTCCTCTGGCCGTCTGGCCGGTGGGTAAGGCTGCGCTATCCTCAAATGGGCAGGAAGAGTATCTTACGCGCCCGCCTCCACCACCTCACACGATTACGCCATCTGGTTGCACGGAGAAGACGGTAGCACGCGATCTATCCAACCGCTCACACCCACGGCTAACGCGGATCGCCTCCGACTCGCTGCTGAGCGCGGCGCTGGAATCGCTCCATCCCGGTGAGCGGCTTGAAGTGCGCCTCGCCGGGGCCAGCATGAGGCCGTTCATCAGGAGTGGAGAGTTGGCAAGGATCGGCCCGCCCCCGGCCCGCCCCCGACGCGGTACGGTGTTGGTCCTCACCCGCGACGATACCCACAGCGCAGGCTTCATAATTCACAGAGTGATCGGGCGCAGGGCAGCAGCAGGTCGTGTGCAGATACGCACGAAAGGCGATGCCATGCCTCGGCCTGACGGGTGGTGGGACATGTCCCAGGCCCTCGGAGAGGTGGTCTGCGTGTATCAAAAAGGTCGCTGGGTGCCACTAGACCGTGGCCGCCGTAGGGTGCTTGGTTGGCTGTACAGCTGGATCTCCCCGTTCAGCACCCTTCTTTACCCCCTGGTAAGGCGTCTGCGCAACGGGCTTGGACGGTCTGCCAGGCGCATCGGGCGTCCCCGCTTGCCGACATAGCGCCTATGTGACCTTGCTAGTTAACAGAGAGGGATCGGGCATTTGCCCGATCCCTCTCGACCGTTTGTATCCAGAGCCGCACACTACCAGGTGACTGTGAACTGCTCCCTCGTGAGCACTCGCGGATTCCCATCGAGCGTGACGTCCACCCGCCACACACCTGGCATGCGGGTCATCCAGGTGCCCGCCACGGGCAGCTCGCCCCAGACTTCCACTGTTTCGTGGCTGCTCTGACCTACGAAAGGCACGTCCAGCACCTGGTATATCTGGCCGTCAGGGCTATAGATCGTATAGCTAGCTACGTGCTCGCCGGCGGCGTGTCTCCAGGTGGTCCGCATGTACATCCAGTTGTCGAGGCTGGCGCTGAAGGTATCGCGCAACACTCCTGGTGGCGTAACGGGCAGATCGTAGAACGCCAGAGAGCGGAGGCGTGGAGAAGGAGCTGCCTGGACCGCGGAACTGCTGAACATTGCGCTCCCTAGTGCTAGCAGACCCATGAGGGCAAGAGCTAGTATTGCGAAGGGTCGTTTCTTGTTTTCACTGAACGTAAGCATTAGTTCCCTCCATTACTTGTTTTTATGATTGACTGGAATATGGCTGGTGGATCGACAGGCTACGTAGTGCTTGTGTTTAGCTGGCGGCTGTCGTATCTATTAACACTCTACTACCTTCTACAGAAAGGTGCTATAGTACATCCATCCTTAGGACCACACGTACTTGATAGCTAGCTAAATAGTGTTAGCACTTTAGCACTATGATCCCACGTTCAATATAGCCCACAATGGCTAATATGATTTCGTGTCGCGGTCGTGGGGTTATGAGCAATAGAGAAGAGAGGTGGTGAG
>JBAURA010000392.1:0-3474 GCA_049580985.1 Chloroflexia bacterium | reverse complement strand
GGGGTTGGGGATTAGGGATTAAGGGATTAAGGGATTAAGGGATTAAGGGATTAAGGCTTGAGGTGACCTAACCTAACCCCTTAATCCCCAATCCCTAATCCCTTAACCCCCCCCGTCCTCTGCTAGCTACCGCCTGGCTGAATTTGTACCCTACGCCGTAGACGGTCTGGATGTATTCGGGGACGTCGGGATTGGGTTCCAGCTTGGAGCGGAGCCAGCGCACGTGAACGTCAACAGTGCGCGCACCGCCTACGAAGTCGTAGCCCCAGACCCTGTCGAGCAGTATCTCGCGAGAGAAGACCTGAAAGGGGTGGGCGGCGAGGAAAGCAATCAGGTCAAACTCCTTGGGCTTGAGAGTTACAGGCTGGCCGTGCTTGCTAACAGTGCGGCGGGCGGTATCGATGATTAGCTCGCCCGACACGAGCACCGGCGGGGGCGCGGGTTCCGCCTGCGGTGCGTGGTGGTTTGGATGATCAGGAAGCGTGCGGTTGGCATTCTCATCGTTGCCGGCGCGGATCTGCGGCGCGGAGACGGTTGGCGCGTTGGCCGATGCCTGCACCTGCAATATCTCGGCCCGGCGCAGCATCGCCCGCACGCGGGCCAGCAACTCGCGCAGGCTGAAGGGTTTGGTGAGGTAGTCGTCGGCCCCCAGCTCAAGGCCCAGCACCTTATCTATCTCGTCCTCGCGGGCCGACAGCATCAGGATCGGCACGGTAAGCTGGCGGCGCACGGCACGGCATACGTCGAAGCCACTCATGCCTGGGAGCATTATATCGAGTACCAGGAGGTCGGGGCGCTCATCGAAGGCCAGGCGCAGGGCCTCTGCCCCGTCCCCCGCGGTGAGCACCCGGTAACCCTCGCGGCGCAAGTTGTACTCAAGCATGTCGCGGAGGGTCTGCTCGTCGTCCACTACCAGGATGGTGCGCTGGGTGGCCGGTAGGGGGGAGGTCATAGCCGTCGGTTCGATCTCAAAGTCGTACGCGCTATCCTGGACGGTGTGAGCTATCACTTTGCGACACCTGCCCTTCATGGTCGTGCAGTTGCACGTGCGCCATCGCCACGGGCATATCCCGTTCGGGCTGAGGCATAGGGGCGGGTATCATCGAATACCTTGAATAATAACACCGGGGCAACAGGTCGTCAACAGCTATATGAATGAAGTTGAACCACAGAGGCACGGAGGCACAGAGGTTTTTGATTGAAGATAAGAAGGAGCGAAGGTATTTATGGGGTCAGGGATGTGCTAACGGGTTGCGGCCTATACGCATATAGAGTGGGAAGAGTATGCGCTTGCGTTCGGCGCGGTTGGGCCAGGCTTCGGCCAGTGCCGGCTCCACCAGGTTTACGGGGTCCTGGCCGTGGACCTCTATATAGCGGCGGGTGGGAGACCACGTTCGGAGGTAGCCAAGCATGTCGTCCAGGTCCCAGCGTAGCTCGATCTCGAAATTGGGGTGCTCGAATTCGTTGAAGGGGAACGGAAGCGAGCGATAACCGTCGTCAACGTGCTTGCGCTCGCGGGGCCAATATGGACCGACCGTTTCGTAGTAGAAGTGGTCGATGATGCGGTCGATGCCGGGTGTGGTACGGCAGAGGGCGTAGGCCCAAACCGCCAGCACCCCACCGGGTTTGAGAGTGCGGTGGGCCTCGGTGTAGAAGCGATCCATGTCAAACCAGTGGAGGGCCTGGGCGACCGAAATAAGGTCGAGCGAAGCGGTTTCGATACCGGAGTCCTCGGCGCGGGCCTCTTTGTATTCAATTTTTGGGTGGACGAAGGCGTTGCGAAGCTGGTCGGGGCTGGGGTCTGTGGCTATCACGCGGTCGAAGTAGAGAGCAAGTCCCCGCGCGGCCTGGCCGTTGCCGGTGCCACAGTCCCAGGCAAGCTCATGTTCGTGAGTGACGGAGGCCAGGTATTGGAAGAGATCAGGTGGGTAGTGGGGGCGCCGGCGGGCGTATTCGTCCGAGTGGGCGGAAAAGTAGTCCTTGAATTGCATGGAGCATTATACAAGGAAAGGTACGAAGAGAGCGGGCCGCACCGGCCCGCTCTCTTCATCAGCAAGAACATTCTGTTATGCGCCTGCCTGCGCGTTGTCGCTCGTGGCAGGCAGCGGTGGGCGCGCCGGCGATGAGGCGGCTTGGGCAGACTGGGGAGCCTCCTCCACCTCCACGTCGCGCTCGCCCAGGCCGAGGCGAGTATAGAGCGCGGCAAGTGGCCTGGGCGCCCACCAGTTGTAGCGGCCCAGCAGGCGCATCGTGGCAGGCACCAGGATTGTACGCACCACCGTGGCGTCCACGATGATCGCGAGGGCCAGGCCGACACCCACCTGCTTGATGAAGAGTACGTCGCCCAGCGCGAACCCCGCGATCACCACCACCAGGAGCGCTGCGGCGCTGGTGATGATCCCGCCCGTGCGCTGGATGCCGGTGGCTACGGCCTTCACGGTATCGCCCGTGTGGTCGTATGCCTCCTTGATGCGGCTGAGGAGGAAGACCTCGTAGTCCATCGAGAGGCCGAAGGCGATGGCGAAGATGAGAACGGGCATAGTGCCGTCGATGCTGCCAAGCGGGGTGAACCCAAGCAGGTTGGAGAGGTTGCCTTCCTGGAATATCCAGACGAGAGCGCCGAAGCTGGCCGACAGCGACAGGATATTGAGGAGCACCGCCTTGAGCGGCACGACCACGCTGCCCAGCATGAGGAAGAGGAGCAGGAACATGACCGCCACGATGAGGGCAATCGCCCACGGCACTCCCGTTTGCAGGCTCGCCAGGAAATCGTCCAGCTCGGCGGTGTATCCCCCTACCCAGGCGTTCACCCCCTCCGGCGGGGCCACCTCGCGGATCTGCCGGACTAGCTCTTGCGCGGCGTTCCCCAGCGGTTCGCTCTCATAGAGCACGTTCACCACGCTGTAGTTGTCGTGCGCGAACTGCGCAGCCGCGCGCGCCGCCAGGGCCGACTGCGGGTTGGCCGGATTACCAATCGAGGAATAGAAGGCGGCATAGGCCGCGCTTCCTCCCGCATCGAGGCGGGGGTCGAGCGTCACGAGGCTGTCAACGCGGGTTACGCCCGGCATCGCCTGTAGCCTCCGCGTGTAGTCGAACAGCGCGCTCAGGCTGCTCGCGCCCATCGCCTGCTCGCCAGTACGCACGACGATCTGGATGGGTAGGGTCTCGTTGCGGGGGAAGTCGTTTACGAGGGCTTCGCCCACGGTGCGGCTCTCAGCGCCCTCCGGCAACGCGCGGTGGTCGGGGATCGAGAGATTGATGGAGAAGAATGGGAGGCCCGCGATAACGAGAGGGAGCGCGCCTGCCAGCAGGGAGATCGCCGGGCGGCGCATGACGAAGTGGCTGAGGTTGTACCAGAGGCCGGAGTCGCTCGTGTTGGCCTTGAGGCTGGAAGATGCAGATTCGGGACGGCGGAAGCGGCGCGGGAGGAGGGAGCGCACCGAGAGCATATTCACGCGCCGCCCCATGAGCGCG
>JBAURA010000391.1:0-3331 GCA_049580985.1 Chloroflexia bacterium | reverse complement strand
GCGTTTCGCGTTTCGCGTTTCGCGTTTCGCGTTTCGCGTTTCGCGTTTCGCGTTTCGCGTTTCGCGTTTCGCGTTTCGCGTTTCGCGTTTCGCGTTTCGCGTTTCGCGTTTCGCGTTTCGCTATTTCGGCAGAAAGTCGTTGGTGAACATCTCCTCGAACTTCAGATCTTCGGGCTTGACCACTCTGCCGTCGCTCGACTTGAGAAGGCCGGTGTTCGCCAGGTAGGTCGGGAAGTCGGTCCACTTTTGTATGCTTTGCATGCCCCACCTCGATTCGCCGGCTTTGAAGAAGAGCGCGAGATATTGCTGACTCTTGCGCGGCAGCTCAGGGTCCGAGAACGTGCCTGCGGGAGCGGCCTTGATCAAGCTGCCGGCGGCCTCCGTGGGGTTGGTCACCCCGAACTCGTAGCCGCGCGCGGTCGCTTCGAGGAAGCGCCTCGCCACGTCGCCGTGGTCCTTCAGGAATGTATCGTTGGCGATGATCACCGGCGTGTAGTAATCGGGGATGCCGTTATCCTTCAGCATGAAAGTGTTCAGCTCGACCCCCTCTAATTCCGCCTGGATGCCCTCCCAGCCCATGTAGATCCAGACGAAATCGGCCTGCTTCGCCACGATAGCACTGTAGCCGAACAGATTGGCCGTGATATTCTCGAAGGCGACGTTCTCCACGCCGTCGTGCTTGATCATCGTCTTGATGATCGGCTCCTCATAGGGCGTGCCGAAGCCCGCGTAGCGCTTGCCGTTCAGCTTCGCCACCGTATCCAGCCCGGAGCTTTTCAGCGTCACCAGCGCCGAGGTGTTGGTCTGCAAGATCGCCGCCACCGACTTCACCGGCAACCCTTCCACGTGGTCCACCACCACCGACTCGGCAAAGCTCACGCCCAGGTCGGCCTGCCCGGTCGCCACCAGCGTATCGGGCGTGTTGGCGTCCGAGTACGGCAGTAGCTCCACCTCCAGGTTGGCATCGCGGTACCAGCCCTTGTCAATCGCCACGTAGATACCCGTATGGTTGGTATTGGGCGTCCAGTCCATAGCGAAGCGCACCCTGTCGGGCTTGCCTGCCGGCGGCGTCGGCGTCGGGCCTGGGCCGCCGTCGCACCCCACGAGGGCCAGGCTTGCCACGGCAAGCATTGTGATCATATTCAAGAGTTTCTTCATAGCTCGTTTTCCTTTCATATCGCCCTGGCATATGCTATGCGGGCTGTTCCAAATCTCTTTCGACATGCCTGAAATGCCAGGGGATAACTATCCGCTCCAATAATGACACCAGCAGAAAGAGGCTCACACTCAGCGCCGAGATGACCAGGATCGCGGCAAAGACCGTAGTAACGTCGGCCGCGTGCTGCCTGCGCTGCATGAATATGCCGAGGCCCCATTGCGCGCCGACGTACTCGCCCCAGATCGCGCCAGTCACGCTGTAGGTGATGGCGATCTTGATGCCCGAAAAGAGCGAGGGGAGCGCGCCGGGAAAGCGCACCTGCCTGAAGATCGTCCATTTGCCCGCGCCAAACGTCTTGAAGAGCCTCACCAACTCAGGATCGGTGGCCCGCAAGCCGTCGGCCCCCGCCACCACTATCGGGAAGAAGCAGACAATCGCCACGATCAGCACCTTGGGGAGGATGCCGAACCCGAACCACAGCACCAGCAAGGGGGCCAGCGCCAGCAGCGGTATCGTCTGCGACAACACCAACAGGGGATATATCGCTCTGCGCAGGAGCGGGCTTATATCTATGACAATGGCAAGCCCCAGGCCCACCACGAGCGCCAGCGCGTAGCCGATCACGGTCTCTATAATGGTCTGCCAGGCGTGTGGCGCGATCACCACGGAATTATTGACCAGGGCAGCCACGACCGCAGTAGGCGCGGGCAGCAAGCGTGCGCCACCGGGCAGCGCGGCGAGCACCAGGCGCGAATATGCCTCCCACGCGGCCAGGACCAGCAAGAGGGCCACGGCAGGCGGCAGGAGGTTGTTGGCGGCGCGGCGGCCTAATGCAATCGGCCTCATCATCGCGCGCCCCCGGCTCTCGCGCCGAGTTCGAGCGCACCGCTCGACCGCAACGTATCGAGAAGCAGCTTGCGGTAGTGGGCGAACCGCTCGTCGTTGAGGCTATCGAGGGCGCGCGGCCTCTCTAACTCTATCTCCACCCGGCCAATCACGCGGCCCGGCCTGGGCGACAACACATAGACCCTATCCGACAGCAGGATGGCCTCGTCAACGTCGTGCGTGACGAGCAGAAAGGTGCTGCCCATGCGCTCGGACGCCGATATGAGCCATTCGTGCATGTTGGCCCTGGTGAGGGCATCTAGCGCGCCGAAAGGCTCGTCCAGCAGCATCAGCCCGCGCTCAAGCACGGCTGACCGCAGGAACGATACCCGCTGCCGCATCCCACCCGATAGCTGCGAGGGGTAGCTATGCGCGAACCCCTCCAGCCCAAACTCTCGAAAGAGAGGCAACACGCCCTTGCGCGCCTGAGCTTTGGAATAACCCGCCACCTCCAACCCGACCGTTGAGTTGTCCAGGGCCGTGCGCCAGGGGAGCAGGAGGTCGCGCTGGGGCATGTAACCCACCATCAATTGCGGAGTGCGGAGTGCGGAGTGCGGAGTGGGCTGTAGGGGCGGACCCACGTGTCCGCCCTCTGCGGGCACCTGATAACCCTGGGGTGTGAGGCTCACCGTGCCACTGTCGGGGGCGTCCAGCCCGGCCAGGATGCCCAGGAGGGTGCTCTTGCCTGAGCCGGACGGGCCGAGGATGCTCACGAAGCTGCCCGCGGGCACGTGGAGGTCGAGGTCGCGCAAAGCTTCGACCCGCCCGCCACCCTCGCGGCGGAACGACTTGCTCACGCCGCGTACTTCTACTTCTATTGGGATTATCTTGCCGGATATCTGCATTGGATCTATACGCATGCGCACAACAAAAAGAGCGCCCGGGGTGCTCTGCACCGGCGCTCTGAAGCTATACGTGTATCGCTTCCTTCGCCGGCATTACCCGGATCAGGTTCAAGCGGTCAACGGCGGTATGCTGGCCGTCCTCTCAGCCTGTGTCCACAGGCCCCCGCGCTCCATATTCTTTTGTCGTGCCAACTACTAGCGTACCAGATCGAGCGGTTTGCCGCAACCTCCTTTGTCTGGTGCCTCAGATCTGCCGACGGATCAACAAAAACTGGACAGGAGAACTGACCTGATAGTGTTTCAATCCCCTATGAAGCGGGGCGGTATTTACGACTATCAGGCGAGGTATTCACAGTGAACACAAGTGTGAGTTTCAATCCCCTACGAAGCGGGGCACTATTTCCGATGCAGCGCTTTACTTTGGTTCCAACATATCTCAACC
>JBAURA010000390.1:0-4666 GCA_049580985.1 Chloroflexia bacterium | reverse complement strand
GGCAACTGGCCCGACTTCCGCGAAACCGGACCTACGCGCGGAAAGAATGCGGGGCGTGATGCTCTCGCCTACGTGGCATACTGGTGTCACGGTGCGCCTGGCATAGCTCTCTCGCGCCTCCGCGCCTATGCCCTCACTGCCGACCCTGCCCGCCGTGAGGAAGCGCTTGCCGGCATACGCACCACCGAGCGTGCAGTGCGGAGCGATCTTGCGACGTCTGCGGGTGACTACTCTCTCTGCCACGGGCTGGCGGGCAACGCCACCGTGCTCTTGCACGCTGCCCGTGCCGGCGCTGCTATTGACAGCGAGTCTACGCTGTCAAACGTGGAGCTATTGGCGATGGAAGTGGCCGAGGAAGGCGCGCGGCGCTACGAGGCCAATGGTTGGTGGGCGTGCGGCACAGGCATGAGGCCGCACGCCCAGGCCCCTGGCTTGATGCTGGGCCTCGCAGGTATAGGCCATTTCTACCTGCGGCTAGCCCACCCCAAGGTGCCTTCAATCCTCCTCATCGAGCCGGAGGTATGGTCGGCGTCGTAGGCTTGAGGCGCAGGTTTTAGATGTTTTGTTGCGTACAGTTACTAGCTCTCACCACCCGTACCAGCCGTGCCGGCTCCCGTGCAATACAGGGTGCTACCACCCGTACAGGCTAGGGTGCTACCACCCGTGCAATACAGAGTGCTGCCACCCGTACAGGCTAGGGTGCTACCACCCGCAGCCACCCCGGCCAGCGCATTGGCATTGTTGGCGGCCACATTTTGCGCGTTACCCATGTACGACCCCGCTATCCCTCCCTGGAGGAAGCCGCGCTGTAGATCGAGTCGCTCGACGGTTACGTGGTCGACGGGGGTGTCGCGTCTTAGCCAGATCATTGCTCCGCTAAACGGGTTGTCAGGTCCGCCCGCGTCCTCTATGTGTACCAGGCCGCTATGCGGAAACTCGATGTACTCGTTGAAGTTGAGTGACAGGTAGAAGCGGTCGTAGTCCTCTCGGCCTGAGTTCGCAGGAAAGCCCCATATAGCTATCAGGTTCTGGGGCAACTTTTCGCCCCACAATCCCTCCGCTACATCGCTTACCAGCTTGTTCTCTATCCAGTCCTGTGCCATTGCATCCTCCTCTATTAATATTAGGCGAATGAGGAAGGACGATTGACGGTGACCAGGCGAAGCCTGAGTGAGCTATCGTCCATCGTCTTTCCTCCTATGCTCCTCCATAATGTTCCGTCATGTGACTGAACACTTTGCCGTCGAAGGTCCGAACGTACAAATAGGCGGGTTGCTCACTCGCTCTTTCCAGTGCGATCTCGAACTCATAAAAAGGGCAAAAAGGGTCGAACGACTCGATACATGGCTTCCAGACCAGCCTGCCCTCGCCGTCATAGCCTTTCGGAACAAGGATACCCTTTCCTTTCGCCCCTCTGAATGAGTAACCTCTTATGATGTCACGCGCGCGCTCCTTGCTCATAATGGCCGAAACCTGCCGCCTTTCGCTACGCTCTTCAAGCGCTTTTTCTAGCACGTTGATGCCCAGGAGCAAATTCTGTTGCTCTCTCTCTTGCTCCTCCTTGCTATCCATCCAGAAAGGCGTGCGCGCCGCCACGCGGACCGCTATATTCTGGACCCCATTCGACCTGAACGGCACTATGTAATAAGCCGCTTCGAGATGGTATGTGCCCGGTTCGCCCAGCCACTCCACCAGCACGGGGTCGTCGGGCTGCAACGCCTGGCGCTCTTCCAATGCTTTTCCGCTCGGCTTGATCCGTGCATTGTATGCTTCCAGGGCCTCCCAGGCAGCCCTCACAGCTTCCTTCGGTGCAAGTTGACGCAGTAGACGTCCGGTGGGCCTCTGAAGGCTTCGTGGCTTGTCTAAGCTCGGTTCGTCGCTAGCAGGCAAGCCCCTCAGCCATCGCTCCACTTGCGGTCCAGTATCGAGCGCCTTATGGAGGCTCGTGCTGGTCATGGTGGGATCGCAGATTGCCAGGAATTTGCCGACCCAGCGCGAACGGACCGCTATTTCGGATTTGCCGGGTTTGGTCGTCAGCTTGAGTTTGGGAGGCACGCCGATCATGTAGCCGGTATAGCGCTTACGGTCCGGCGTGCTGAGATCGCGCATTTGCCAGTCGTTGTACGAAACGTACCGGAGGGCCACGCCACGCCCGCCCAGGGTATCGCTGTTGGGATCTCCCTTCCAGCCACTGCCGCACCCATCTATGACGACGAAACTGCCGGTGTGATCGCGCCGGTCCATGTGTCTGAAGTGGTCGTTGCGGGCCAACTCGCGCGGTATCGGGGGCCAGGGGTCGGATAGGTGGAAGCCGATTATCTCGTAGCCTGTATCATCTGGCCCCTTCGGCGGTCTGCTGGTGACGCACCCGCCTACCACCACCCAGTGCTGCATCCCGAATACTAGCGCGATGGCGGGTGTCCGATAGCGCCACAGGGTCCACACGATGTAGCGCGAGATTTCTTCTTCGCTGTTGGCGGCTACCAACTCCCAACGCCTGGTCTTACCTTCCTTGTCGGCCAGGGGAAAGTCGCTACGTTCACAGAAGTAATTTAGCGCGGACGTCAGGCCGTCCGGGGGCGATACCCATTGATACGTGGGGTCGGACCTGGCGCTATTCCGCGCGACCATACGCACGCGCTTCTGATCGAGCGGGAAGCCGCCTGCGCGCGTTACACCCAGGTAGTGCAACACCATAAGCGCGCACGCAGAGCCACACCAGTGGGTAGTGTCCTGCTGGTGGTAAGGTACGGTGTTAGTGGGGCTGTTGACGGTAATGTCCACCATGTACTAACCCATGTAGCGCACATGACTGCTGCGAATTGTAGTAGTCTACTGCTATTTTACGGGATGTACGTGAGGATTCACTGTCACAAGAAGTGTCACAAAATAAGCTTCAAATCCTAAGACGCTAACGCCAGCAGGTCAGCCTCGACCAACTGTAGACTTGTCTCCATCGAAATGGCCTTGCCGTTCTCTATCTCTCTGGTCAGGCGTGCGTCACCCAGGATCGTTCGCAACGTCTCATAAGTGTACTTGCGCTGGATGCGGTCGGTTGGGGGTAGGCGGCCCCCGGTCGATTCGAGCAGAGCATCCGCTGCCCCCAGCAGTTGCGCAGCCTCTCTCGGCTTGTCCAGCGAGCCGACCAGTCCGGCCAAACCCGTCAGCAAGAGCGCGATATTGGGCTTGTTGCCCACATCCCGCGCGATCCGCAGGCTTTGCCTGTAGAACCTGCCTGCTTCCCTCGCATCCCCATCCCGGTGAGCAACGTGTCCCAGGTTGCGTAACATGTTAGCTTCGGCCAACCGATCCCCCAACTCTCTGTACAGCGCCAGGCTTTCGATATATAACTTGCGAGCCTCTATTGGGTTGCCCATGTGCCATACCACTTCCGCTAGCACAGCTTCGGCAAGAGCGATGTAACGCTTGTCACCTACCGCCCGTGTCATAGCGAGTCCCTCTTCCAAGCGCTTGCGCGCGCTGACGTAGTCCTCTTGCTTGATAGCCACATATCCCAATTCGGTCAGCATCGAGGCTATACCCCATCTATCGTTCAGGTCACGATAGAGGATCAAGCTCTGTTGCTTATACCCTGCTACCTCTTCATGGCTCCCACCCGTGAGCGTAATCGCGTCCCCCATATAATCTAGCGCGTAAGCCAGCCCCCACTTATCGTCAATCTCCTTAAAAAGCTGTATGGCTTTGCTGATGAGTGTTGGCCCTCCCGACTCGTATTTGCGGTCGAAGTAGACGGTAGTCCCACCCAGGTGGGTCAGGGCGTAAGCCAGTCCGCGTTTGTTTCCCAGATCTCGCCAAAGGGCTACGCTCTCTTCCAATCGCTGAAGTATCAGGGCATGATCGCTCTGTACCAGCGCCAGTCTGCCCGCCGCCTCCAGTGCCCTTGCCCTCGCCGCCTTGCCGACATCGCCTAGCTCGCTGGCCTGCGTGGCGGCAAACGCTCGCTCCAGCCAATCGCGCCCCTCGCTGATGCGCCCCCGTAGGTACCAGTACCAGTGTAGCGCGCCCGCGATCCTGAGCGCTATTTCCGCCTTGTCGCCCGTTTCGCTTTCCAACTGGGGTGCTTCGCTGCCAGCCAATGACCACTGCATAGCCGCGCGCAGGTTGTACAACTCGGCGTCGAGCCTGATCAGCCACCCTTCGCGCCTGGCGCTCGTGAGGGCCGGGGCAGCGTTGTCGGCCAGCGCCGCGTAATAGGCGGCATGTTGCTCTCGTATCCTTTTCGCTTCCCCGCTCTCTTCCAGACGCTCCAGGGCGTACTCCCTGATCGTCCACAGCATGTAGAAGCGTGGTTCGCCCTCTTCGTCCGTTTCCCGCTTGAGCAGGCTCTTATCCACGAGCGAGCCGACAACCTCCAGCATGTCAAGCTCTGGCTCGCCAGGCAATAGGCATATGGCCTCGATTGCCTCCAGCAGCCTCCCACCCATGAATACCCCCAGCCGCCTGAAGAGCGTGCGCTCCCCTTCATTGAGCAAACTGTAGCTCCAGTCAATCGCGCCGCGCAACGTGCGTTGGCGATCCGGCAGGTCGTTCGCCCCTCGCGTCAGCAGCTTGAGCCGTCCAGAAAGGCGCTCCAATATGGCTTTGGGCGTCAGTACCTTGCACTGAGCGGCTGCCAACTCAATAGCCAGCGGTAAGCCATCCAATT
>JBAURA010000389.1:0-8041 GCA_049580985.1 Chloroflexia bacterium | reverse complement strand
GGGCACCCACAAGGGGTGCCCCTACGGTTTTGAAATCACTTTTTAGATTGAGCGCAGGATGATAGAGAGCGCGCCGGCGGCGAAGACTACCGGCACGGCTATGGCGCTTGCCAGGAGGAAGATGGTGGCGGCTCGCTCGCGGCGGCGGACCAGGCCGGCCAGCAGGGCGTTCACGAACCAGATGCCGAGGGCGATGGCGGGGAGGCGAAGCAACTCCTGGAGGTCGCCTACGCGGTCGATCTGGGCCTGCGCGCTCCAATGAAGAGGCAGGATGATGGGCAGGTCGTGGTAGATCAGGCTCAGCCAGCCGAAGAAGAGCACGCAGAGAAGTAAGCCCGACAGGAGGAGCCAGCGTACCAGCCGGTCGCCCCACAGCCCCGCTCCCCAGGCGAGCCAGCGCCCCGTTGTTGTGTGCGGGGCGCGCGGCGGGTGCTCCCCACCGTTTGCTAACGCCGGGTCCCTGGCAATCTTCACGCGAGCCTTCAGCTCGTCTATGAAAGCCAGGGAGCGCCTGGGCGACAGGCCGAACGTCACAGCATGAGTGACGACGAACACCTGGCCGCCCGTGGGCAAGGTGGCTATCGATACCACCCGTCCCAACTGCGGGCTGTGCCCCGAGCCTGCCAGGTAGCCGGGTATGGAGTCGGCCAGGCCATGCCAGCGCACCTGTATAGCCGTGCCTTTGTGGTCTTCGTCGTGCCCCATTTTTTCTCCTGGGGCGTAGACCGCTGTGATAGAGGATAGGGGGACTACGTGGCGTGTCGCGCCGTAGCCCAGGGTGAGGCTGCCCACGGAGAGCCTATACGAGATGGAGTTGGCGCACCAGGCAATATAACCCAAAAGCCCGGTGAGCATAAGCGTTAGACACAGGGCCAGCCCGTAGAGGAATGTAAAGGGGCCGTAGCTCTCGCGGCCGGCGCTATCGGCCAGCATGGTCCATAACCACGCCGCCACCGCTATTGTTAGCAGTGGCAGCAGGATGAGTATGAACCTGAAGGGTGAGGGGGCGGGACGCCAGAGCATTGGGTGAGTTGCCGGTTATCAGTTGTCAGTTGTCGGTTGTCAGTGGTTTATAAGCCGCCGGCTACTGAAAACTGGCAACTGGCAACTGACAACTATCCTACAGTGATCGGTTGGCGGGCTTTGACGTGGACGGGGGTGCACCAGTGGGTGTACTTGGCTACGTTGCCCCTGACTACGTCGAAGTAGAGGTTCTGGAGCGCGTGGCCTACTTCGCCTATGCCTCCGCTGCCCACGGGCCTATGATCGACGGTGCCGACGGGGGCGATCTGCGCGCCCGTGCCGCAGAGGATCAGCTCGTCGCACACGTACAATTCGGTGCGGTCTATCACACGCTCGACCACGGGGATACCGAGGTCTTCGCTCAGGAGGGTCATGATCGTCTGCCTCGTTATACCTTCGAGGATGTTGGAGGTGACGGGCGGGGTGTAAGCGATGCCGTTGCGAAGCATGAAGAGGTTCTCCGCCGAGCCTTCCGATACGTGGCCGTCGCCGTCGAGCATGATCGCTTCGTCGAAGTCGTTCATCATGGCTTCGCTCTTGGCGAAGGCCGAGTTGACATAAGCGCCGGTGATCTTGCTGCGGGCGGGGATCATGTTGTCGTCGATACGCTTCCAGGAGGAGACGCCCACCTTGAGGGCGCGGTCAATGTCGATGTAGTTGCCGAACGGCAGGACGGCCACGTACATTGTATCGCGGAGGTTGTGGAGGCGGACGCCTATCACCTCGTCGGCTTTGTAGGCCATGGGGCGGATATAGGCGTCGGTGTGGAGATCGCTTTTGTTGAGCAGGTCTATCGTCAGCTGCACAAGGTCGTCGGCCCCAAGCTTGAGATCGATCATCATGATCCGGGCCGACTGTTGGAGGCGCTCGAAGTGCTCGCGCGCGCGGAATATGTACAGTTGGCCGTGGTCGGAGTTATAATAGGCGCGGATGCCCTCGAAGCAGCCGGTCCCGTAGCTCATCGCGTGGGTTAGGATGCCTACCTTGGCCTCCGCCAGGGGTATGATCTTGCCTTCGAAGTAACAGAGGAGCGGCGTATCTGTTTGCATGTTGTTCTCCTGTGATGTGGCTCCGAACCACATTATCTGGGCCGTGGGCGGCGTAAGCAGCGCTGTTTGCCTACCCGCCCGCATTATAACACTGAGGTAGGGTTGAGGCAAGGCATTAGGGGTTAGGGGATTAAGGGGTTAGGGGATTAAGGGATTGGGGATTAGAGACCGCAAACCTAACCTTACACTTAAGGAACTTCCATGTAAGGTTAGGTTTATACGCACCAGAATCTGCACTGCCGACTTAAGGCACCTCCATCGGCAGACAGATCTTAAGGCACCTCTTCTCCAATCCCCTAATCCCTTAACCCCCTAATCCCTTAGCCCCATCCCTGGAGGAACCATGTACGACATAAGCGTGCCGATCCGGCCTGGCATGCCGGTCTGGGACAACGAGATAGCCGTGGAGGTGGAACCGCTCTCGACCGTGCCGCCCGATGTGGCGGCTGTGTCGCGCCTGGCGATGGGGTCGCACACGGGCACGCACGTCGATCCACCAAAGCATTTCATCGAGGGTGGTGTGGGGGTGGATGAGATGCCGCTTGATGCGATGATCGGACCGTGCCTGGTGCGCCGGTTCGATGAGCGGTATGAGATCACCGCCGAGCAGCTTGAGGAGGCCAATATCCCGGAGGGGACACAACGGCTGCTGCTGGCGACGCCGGGGTCGGAGTTGTGGGAGCAGGCCGATTTCAGCTTCGACTACACGGGGCTTGGCCTATCGGGGGCGAAGTGGTGCGTGCGGCGCGGCATCCGGTTGGTGGGGATCGATTACCTTTCTATCGAGCGCAGCGATTCGCCTACCAAGTTCGGGACGCACGTCACCCTGCTCGGTGCGGGGGTGGTGATCCTCGAGGGGTTGGACCTGCGCGGAGTGCCGGAAGGGGAGTACACCCTTGTGTGCCTGCCGCTCAAGGTGCAGGGTGGGGATGGCGCGATGGCACGAGCCGTATTGCTGCCTATTGACAAGTAACTATTCTGCCCTTACACTCTAATCCTCAGCTAAATATTTATCTAATATTCCTCCATTTGCACCCGGCAAACACGCCTTCAGGGAAGTGTAATTATGTCAAGGAGGTAACGCTATGTACCGGACCAGGGAACTGCTGTTAGCCCTTTGCTTGTTCGCGCTCTGCTTGCTGGTGGCCGGCATGGCCGGCGATGCGCGCGCGTCCTACCCCACTAAGACCGCCCCGGTCAAGACCGACCCTTTCTACCGCCTGTCGGGCGTGGTAGCGATACCTCCGTCTACGATGATGGACGGTGGACGGTGGATGGTGGACGGTGGCAAAGAGTATCTTTCGTCTAAGCTAATCCGCAATCCGCAATCCCCAATCCGAAATCCGTTCGTGCCGCCTGTGTTCGGCCCCAACGTTGATGCTTCACTTAACAACGTCGCCAACCAGAACGAGACCACGGTGGCGATAGATCCGGATAACGACCAGATAGTGATCGTTTCGGCCAACGACTACCGGGCCAACCTCAAGCCCTGGGTGTACAGGTCGACCGACGGCGGCACTTCGTGGGTTAACTACCAGGTGACAGGCACGACCTCTCTCTTCTATGGCGACCCGGCGATGGCCTTCGATCACGGTGGATACGCCTATTTCAGTTACCTGGGGTATACGGGTATATGCCAGCCTGCCGGTGGCATGTACGTCAGTAGCTCGTCGGACGCGGGGGCGACCTTCTCGGCCCCGTACCAGCTTGCCGCCAACTTCCTCGGCGGCGGGATTGCCGTCTTCCACGACAAAGAGTACGTGGCGGTGGACGACAACCTGACCAGCCCCAACTCCGGCGATGCCTACGTGGCCTGGGCCAAGTACATCTTCCAGTCGGGATCGGGGTGCGGCACACCGGCCAGCCAGATCGAGGCCCCCATAGTGGTGTCGCGCTCGACCGACAATGGTGTTTCGTGGTCGGTGCCGATCACGGCCAGCCCGCCAATCTCCAACAACAACCAGGGGGCGGTACCGGCGACGGGTATGAACGGCGAAGTGTACATGTACTACGTGGGCGCTGCCACTCAGACCCAATTCAACTACGACTCGGTGCTCTTCTCGCGCTCGACCGACGGCGGGCAGACCTTCCCATTCTTCACGCACATATCGGACCTGGTAGACCTGCCCAGCCCGCTGCCTCCCACCAACTTCCGCAACAACCCCTTTGGCGCTATCGCGGCTGACAAGCAGGTGGCGGGCTACCTATACGCGGTGTGGGCGGACTACCGTAACGGGGATGCCGATATATTGCTATCGCGCTCGACCGACAACGGCACCACCTGGGGCGCGCCTCAGAGGGTGAACGACGACGCGGTGAGCAACGGCAGGGACCAGTTCTTCCCCTGGATCGCATCCTCATCCGATGGGAGCGTGCATATCGGGTGGTTCGACCGGCGAGAGGACGCGGCCAACCGCAACTACAAGGAGTATTACACCGTCTCGTACGACCACGGGGCGAGTTGGGAGCCCAACATCGCTATCAGCAGCGTGGCCTCCAACCCCGGCACCTCGACGTTCATCGGCGACTATTCGGGTATAGCGGCGGTCAATGGAGTGGTGATCCCCACCTGGACCGACATACGGGTGGGCACGAACCAGAACGCGTACATAGCGCGTGGCGTATATTCGGTAGGGGCGACGCCGACCCCTACAACACCTCCGGCTGCCACGTCTACCCCTACTTTCCCCGTGTTCTCGGCCACACCGACAAACACGCCAACTCATACTGCCAGCCCTACCTCCACGGCCTGTCCAATACAGTTTACGGATGTGCCTGTGGGGAGCACTTTCTACGAGTTCATCAGGTGTCTGGCGTGCAGGGGGATTATCACCGGCTACAACTCAGGGTGCGAGACCGGCAACCCATGCTTCAGGCCGAACAATAACGTGACCAGGGGGCAGACCTCCAAGATAGTAGCGAATGCGGCAGGCTTCGACGATGATCCAGGGGCGCAGCAGTTCGAGGACGTGCCTGTTGGGTCTACCTTCTTCGACTTCATTGGCAGGCTGGCTAACCGTGGGATAGTGTCAGGGTACCCGTGCGGCGGGCCGGGAGAGCCGTGCGTAACCCCTGACAACCTGCCTTACTTCAGGCCGAACGCCGACGTGACGAGGGGGCAGATAACCAAGATTGTATCGGAGGCAGCAGGTTATACCGACCCGGCCAGTGGGCAACAGTTCGAGGATGTGCTGCCGGGATCGACCTTCTACCAGTACGTTTACAGGTTGGTGGTACGCAGCATCATGTCGGGTTACACGTGCGGTGGGCCAGGAGAGCCTTGCGTGCCACCCGGCAACCTGCCTTACTTCAGGCCGGGCGCGAACGCTACGAGGGGGCAGACCTCCAAGATAGTAGCCAACACCTTCTTCCCTGGATGTAATACTCCGTCCCGCTAGGCGGCATTGCCGGGACGGAGCATGGCCCCAGAGATTGCTCTTAGAAAGGGAATCGTTTTGATGGCATCAATCCGAAGAACGAACGCCGGATGGGTGGTCGCGGCGATCATGCTGTTATTTTCGCTCGCGGCGCTGATCGTGGTGGCCGGGCCGTCCGCGCCTGTGGTTGGGGCTTCGGCCCCTATGGCGGGAGAAGTGGCGGCGGTGCGTTTCCAGCAGGTCAGCCCGCCGAGGCGCGAGTCGGCTCCTTACGAGCCTGGGCCTCCTCCGAGAACGGGTCCGGCCTCGGTGTTCAGGGCGCTGATCGACCCGGTGTGGGGAAACAACGTGCGGGCTAACACCGATACTCAGTCGCCGAACCGCGCGCAGCAGGAGCCTAGCATCGCCATCAACCCCCTGAACCCGCTGAACGTGGTGGCCGCCGCCAAGGACGAGCGCGCGGGGGTGAATACAAAGCAGATCTGGATCTATACGTCGACCGACGGCGGCGCTTCCTGGATCAACCAGATATTCCCGCACCAGACGCCCCTACCCAGCTTTTCGAGCGACCCGGTGGTCAAGTTCACCGACGATGGGATCTGCTACGTGACGTCGCTGCCCTACGGGAGCGGCAGTGTCGGCATCCAGGTCGCCAAATCGACCGACGGGGGTATCACCTTCTCCACGGGCACGCGGGTGACGGCGAACGGCGGCGCGGACAAAGAGTGGATGTGGATCGACAACTTCCCCACCAGCCCCTACTACCACCGCATGTACGTGGCCTGGATGGATTTCGCGCCCGGCTTCCGCGTGACCTATTCCACCGACCGGGGGCAGACGTGGGTGCAGAGTCCGCTGGGCCAGAGCGCCTACCAGTTCCCGATGCCCATCGTCTACCCGAACGGCGACCTGGCGGTGATATATTCCAACTTCTCTACCCTGGAGAACGTGCGCTCCACCACCGGTGGCACGACGTGGAGTACCTCGCAGACTATAGGGCCTTATGTGCCGGCCAATTGCCCCTCCGACAATTCAGGGTGCGGCGTGTGGCGCAACCCGTCAGTGCCCGTGATAGCGGTCAACCCGTTGAACGGCAACGCGGTAGTAGCCTGGGCCGACGGCTCGGATGGGACGGCCAAGATCGAATTTGTGCTCGGCACGAACAACGGCACAACCTGGGGCACGCCGCAGATGCTGGCCCCGCCGGGCGTGGCGAATACTTACCAGGTGCAGCCCTGGGTGGAAGCCGACGAGGCGGGCACTTTCCACGCGATCTGGCTGGACGACCGCGATAACCCCGACACCAGCATCTTCAACGTCTTCTACAGCCAATCGACCGACGACGGCCAGACGTGGAGCACGGCGAGCCGCATCAGCACGGCGTCGTTCGACCTGCGGATCGGCATACCGAGCAACTATGGCCGGGCGGCGGGGGACTATATCAACGTGACCGCGCACTCCGGTAACGTGTACGCGGCATGGACCGACACGCGCTCAGGGACGGGCGAGGATGTATACGTGGTGCGCGGGATAATGGAGGGAGGCACGTCCACGCCCAGCCCCACCGGCACGCCGCCCACCAACACGCCCACGCGCACCGCCACGGCCACGTCTACATCCAGCTCTACGAGCACGCGCACCAATACGCCTTTGCCGACGAATACCGTGTCGCCGCCCAGCACTGCTCTGCCCTCGAACACTCCGACGAGCGTGCCTTCATCCCAAACCTCCACGCCCAGCAGCCCTACCGCCACAGCTACAGCCTGTACCCTTGTGTTCACGGATGTGCCGGAAGGCAGCACTTTCTACGAGAACATCAGGTGCCTCGCCTGTAGGGGCATCATCAACGGCTATACCACAGGGTGTGAGACGGGCAATCCATGCTTCAGGCCGGGCAACCTCGTCACCAGGGGCCAGCTAGCCAAGATCGTGTCTAACTCGGCAGGGTTCTCCGATCCTGCCGGCGCACAGCAGTTCGAGGATGTGCCTGTTGGGTCTACCTTCTTCGATTTCATAGGCAGGCTGGCTAACCGTGGGATAGTGTCAGGGTACCCGTGTGGAGGTCCAGGTGAGCCGTGCGTGCTACCGGACAACCTCCCCTACTTCAGGCCGAACGCCAACATCACCAGGGGGCAGATCTCCAAGATAGTGGCGGAGGCGGCAGAGCTTACCCAACCGGCAGGCGCACAGCAGTTCGAGGACGTACCCCCAGGCCACACCTTCTACGACTACATTTGGCGGCTGACCAGCCTGGGGATCATGCAAGGCTATCCATGTGGTGGACCTGGCGAGCCATGCGTAGACCCCAATTTCCTACCGTACTTCAGGTCAGGAGCGAATGCCACCAGGGGGCAGGCCTCCAAGATTGTGGCTAACACCTTCTTCCCTGGGTGCAAGACTCCGGTATCAGCATGCGAGGGCATACCTCCACCGGTCAATATGAAGATAACACCCGGCAACTGCGAGCTTGCCGGTACGGAATTCACGTTCGTTGGAAGCGGATTCGTAGCGAGCGAAAACGTTAGCGTCTATCTAACCGACCCTGACGGAGCTGTCTTCGGCGCGCCCTTTCATGTGGGGACCGATGAAAAT
>JBAURA010000388.1:0-3360 GCA_049580985.1 Chloroflexia bacterium | reverse complement strand
ACCCCAGAGGGCGGACCCGCGGGTCCGCCCCTACACCTTTGTTCTGAACGCTTAACAAGGGTTGGGCCGTTGACACGCCGATGCCGGATGGAGTACCCTATAGGTAGGTACACCAACTGCAAGGGTGGTGTAAGAATCGGCCCTCGCCGAGCGTCATACAGTCGGTGGCAATACGCCACCAATGTTGTATCAGTGACGCTCAATGCCAGGGTCGCCCCCGAACAGAAACTAGAGGCCAGGGCGCGGCAGTGGGACAAGAGCATACGCAGAGGAAAATAAGGCGCGTGACTACCCAGGCAGGGGCGATTACGTGGAACGGCAAGCCTACGAGCGCGGCGCAAGTCGCAGGCTCGGAGGACGAGCTTGCTCTGCTCACCCACGAGGCGCGGGCCGGTTCGGAGAGCGCCTTCACTGCTATCTTCGAGCGGTTCCAGGCCCCCCTCGTCAACTACATATACAGGCTTGTGGGCGATTGGGACGCGGCCAACGACCTGGCGCAGGACACCTTCCTTAAGGCATACAACGCCCTCCCACGCACCGAAGATACTCTGCAAATCTCGCCCTGGCTCTATCGCATCGCCACCAACACCGCGCTCGACTCGCTACGCAGGCGCAAGCGTATCACCTGGGTGCCCTTCAAGATAGAGATGGAGCCTGTGGCCCCCATGTCTGATCACGCGCCGCGCCACGCCGACCAGGACGCCATCCAGTGCGCGCTCCAGCAGGTGCCCGCCGACCAGAGGACCTGCCTGGTGTTGAACCTCTACCAGGGCCTTTCCTATAAGGAGATAGCCGACACCCTGGGGATCACGGTCAACCTGGTGGCAGTCCGCATCTTCCGGGGCCGGGAGAAGTTCGTCGAGGCTTATAAGAAAGCAAACCCCGTAGAGTGACAAGTTGAAGTTCCAAGTTCAAACGAAGAACCAGGAACCAGGAATTAAATGATGCAACAAGGTAGTTGCGAAGAGATACAACTGCTCATCTCCCGCTACGTTGACGATGAGGTCACGGACGGGGAGCGCGAGCTTGTCGAAGCGCACGTAGCGACCTGCGAGGCGTGCGCCTGCGTCTTGTTGCAATGGGTCGAGATGGCGGCAATCTTCGCCGAAACTCCCATGCGCGTGCCTGAGCCTGAGCTTCGCACCCGGCTCTTCGGCGAGCTCCAGGCTCAGAAGGAAGATGCGCGCCGGAAGGAAGAGCGAGTCGCTGCCGGGCCGTTGGCCTGGCGCGCGCCCCAGGATGCGCCGGCGTTCGCCGCGCCCATCTCTACTCCCAGGAGGCTGGTGCGGGCCGCAAGCCCACTGATGGCTGCCTCCCTGGCGGTCTTCTTCTTGCTTGGCACCCTGGTCTTGAGCAGGCCCTGGTCGCGGGAGCCTGTTATCGAGCTTACCGACATCTCGGTTGTCGTGCCGCCCATCCCGACGAGTGACGCCCCTCTCAGTGGAGAGGCCCCGCCGCCGGTGACGACCAAGATCGGCGGCCTTCCCAACCTGCCACCAGCGGCCTCTACCATCACCTATATGAGCGCGACCGCCACGCTCGGCCCCTATACTATTCTCGACCTGATCCAGCCGACACCGGTCCTGGAGGATGGCGACGCCACCAGCAGGATCGACTGGCACATAGTGCGCGACCTCATGTATGGGTACAAGATAAGCTATCCCTCCAACTGGTGGACGCGCGTGCTCGACAACACGCGCTACTTCTATCCCTGGACTGCCGGCGGCACCCGGTACGCCCCCTACTGGATCGAGTTGAGCGCCGAGCGCAACGCCGCCGGCCTCACAGCCGACACGGGCAACGAGGCGCTGTGCGGTGGGGAGTGCCAGCTTGAAAAGGGTGTATGGCTGCACCGGACCAGCACCGATGACCGCAACGCATACCACGATGGCTATCTGTTCGACCGGGACTACATCTACCACTTGAGCCTTATTGTGCCAATGTCGAGCATCGAAGGTATGGGCGGCTTCCAGGAGCGCTCGGCGCAGGGCGAAAGCGTATTCAGTACGATGAGCGGCAGATTGGCCCTTGCCGGTGACATAGCCAGGGGCGATTCGGTCTATGGCAGCGTGTTGTTCCTGCGCGGTAGCGACCCAAACCGTGGCTCCGACCTCTACACGGCCTCACTCGAGGGCGCAAGTCCCGGCAGGCTGACATGGGACGGCGGCGTCAAGAGTTTTGCGCTATCTCCCGACCTGCACCGCGTGGCCTATGCCGCCACGATGAAGGACCAGGCACGCGAAACATGGGCGAAGTACATCTACCTGGCAACCCTGGGCGCGGATGGGTCGGCGCAAACGCCGGAGCTATTGGTGAGCTCCATGCAGGCTATCCATGACCTCGCATGGTACAGCGACCGCGAGCTGGTGTTCCTGGCGGAGAGCATGGCGGGCGAGCTTGGCCTCTACAAGCTGCGGGTGCCCGCGGGCGGGTCCAACGCCAGCACGGACGTGGTTTCTCGGATCGAGCCTGAGCTGCTGGTGTCGCTTGGTTACGAATTGAGGGGCGCTCGGTCACTCGCTGTGTCGCCCGACCGGCAGCTTATCACTTTCCTGGCCCCCTTGGGCGGCGGTGAGACCAGCGATGTTTACGCGGTGCGGCCTGACGGCAGCGACCTGCGCGTGATACTGTCCAGCGATTTGCCTGTCGCGCCGTTGAAAGATGGCATACCCGTGCTGGCCCCCGAGAGCCAGGCGATCAAGTCATACGTATGGCTGGACGGGCACCTGGAGGCCAATGGTTACGCGGCCAATATCCTGTTCACCTGCGGCAACTCGTATAGCCCCAGTTCCGTGCTGGGCGGCGCTCTATATTCAGGCCCACGCAAGTCCCTCGGCCCTCTGATCGATCCCTTTGATCTGGTGCGTTACCAGCCTGAGCGCCTTCAGATCACCCACCTTGCTTATTCGCGTTGGGGCAAGGTGGCCTTCACAGGCTATTACAACGACTTCGAGGGCCGCCCCGACAAGTTCGAAGGTCTGTGGTCTGCCGATATTTCCGGTGGGAAGCTACATGATCTCAAGCGCCTGCCGGGCCCCGAGGAGTACAATGGGGTAACCGACCTGCAATGGTCGCCCGATGGGGAAAGCCTGATCTACCGCGAGACGATCACGGCAGGCAACGAGAAATCTGCCCGCTATAACGGCGAGCCGACGTTCCGTATGATCATGCTCAACCTGGCGATGCAACAGACCACCGTGCTGTTCGACACGGGCCGCTAAAGACCGGCCTGCGCATACAAATCAGTCCCAGTAAGGCAAGAGTTCAGATTAAGAGTAGAGAAAACCGGGTCGTAGGGGCACCCCTTGTGGGTGCCCTCTCGCGGCAATATCCGGGTTTGCAAACAGGGCACGCACAAGG
>JBAURA010000387.1:0-3935 GCA_049580985.1 Chloroflexia bacterium | reverse complement strand
GCTTGTGCTTGCCGCGCAGGTACTGGGCGACGAGGGTCGCCAGCCTGCCGAGGGTCTGGCCCTGGGCGTCGATCAGGTACCAACCGCGCCCGGCTTCGGCCTCGGCGGCGGTGGGGGTGTATGTCTTTGTGCTCATTGTTTATGCTCCATGTGGACGAAAGACGATGGACGATGGACGATGGACAGCGACTTACGGACTATCGTCCATCGTCCATCGTCTTTCGTCCACACGATTAGTATTCTACCCAGAGGAGGCAGAGGCCGTGCGGCTTGGCGGTTTGGCCTGCTTGCTTGCGGTCTCGGCTCCCGATCAAAGTATCTATGCTATCTACAGTACGCTTGCCCAGCCCTACTTCGAGGAGGGTGCCGACGATTGCGCGGACCATCTGGGGTAGGAAGGCGTTGGCGACGAGGTCGATGGCCCAGAGGTGGCTCCTGGTCCCTGATCCCTGGTCCCTGATCCCTGCTTCCGGCGCTTGCCAGTGCCAGGGGTCGGCGGTGGGGGAGAGGGGGAGGAGACGTGCGATGTGGATTGTGCGGGTGGTGGAGGGTTTAGGTCCGGTTGGCTCGTCTTGCTCTTGTGTGGTTGGGACGCCGAGGCCGCTGCCGGCGAAGGCTGCCAGGTCGTGCGTGCCTACCAGTTGGGCTGCTGCTGCCGACATGGCTTCGGTGTCGAGGGCTTGCGGGATGTGAAGGGCGTAGCGCCTGAGTATTGGTCGGGGTGTGGGGGTGTTGAGCAGGAGGTAGCGGTAGGCGCGTCGCCTGGCGCTGAACCTGGCGTGGAAGCCTTCAGGAGCTATCTCGGCTGACGTGATAGCCACGTCGTGTGGGAGGAGGCCGTTGAGCGCCCTGGCTACGGTGGCCGGGGTATCGAGGCGGGGCCGGACGGGGAAGTCGAGGCTTGCCACCTGGCCCCAGGCGTGCACGCCGCTGTCGGTGCGCCCGGCGAGGGCCACCCTGGTGGGTGTGCCTGCCAGACGCAGGAGCGCGGCTTCAAGCTCGCCCTGCACGGTGCGACCCTGCTTCTGGAGTTGGGACCCTACGAAGTCGGTGCCGTCGTACTGTATTCTTAATTTAAGGTGCAACCGTTTGACGGTGGACGGTGGACGGTAGACGGTGGACAACGGTCTACCGTCTGCGGTCTGCTGTCGGTATTACTCTTCTACCAGTTCAAGCTGGCACACTGAGGCGCCATCGCCGGGGCGGTGGCCTAGCTTGTAGATGCGGGTGTAGCCGCCGTAGCGCTCGGCGTAGCGAGGGCCGAGGTCTTCGAACAGCTTACGCACCATGAGGGTATTCGATAGGATGGAGGTGGCGGTCTTGCGGTTCTGCTCGGTATCCTCGCGGCCCAGGGCGATCACGTGATCGGCCATCGGCTGAAGCTCGCGGGCCTTGGCCTCGGTGGTGCGGATGCGCTCGTGCAGGAGCAAGCTGACAAGCTGGTTCCTGAAGAGCGACCGGCGCTCACCGCTGCTGCGGCCAAG
The DNA here is from genome assembly GCA_049580985.1 of Chloroflexia bacterium. Classification (GTDB taxonomy): domain Bacteria; phylum Chloroflexota; class Chloroflexia; order QHBQ01; family JADMIH01; genus JADMIH01. The sequence continues at coordinate 2,451 of JBAURA010000387.1, read as the reverse complement.
ACTCCGGCTTTTTACTCTATGTCGCATTACTGTGTCTCCTTAGTTGCCAGTTGTCGGTTGCCAGTTGTCGGTAGGTTAGGAAACTGACAACTGATAACTGACAACCGACAACTACTTCTTTTTGCTGCGTGATTTGGGCTGGGCTTCTTCTGGGGCTGCTTCGGTTTCGATATCGCCGGTGGTGGCGGGGTCGGGGGTAAGGTCTATGCCTTCGGAGGCGGGTTCGCCCTCGATGTAGATACCGGCGGAGGCTTCGGCGCTGCCTTCGCTCTGGCCCGCAAGCTCAACTATCTCGGCGGAGGCTACGTCGTCGCCGGCCTCGCCCGCGCTCATGTAGGCTTCAGGCTCGTCGAGGGCGTCGTATTCGCCGTAGCCGACTTCTACTTCGTCCAGGACTTCTTCGCCGGCCTCGCCAGCCTCTCCCTCTTCGCCCTCGGCAGAGCCGCCGGAAAGGTCGAGGGGGGTGCCGGGCGGGATGAGGTCGCGGGTATCGAGGGCCTGGTGCAGTTCATCGAACGATTTCTCGCCGAAGTTGCGCAGGCCAAGAAGCTCTTTGCGCTCCATGCGGAGGACCTGGCCCACCTTGGTGATGCCGCTCCTCTTGAGGCAGTTGTAGGTACGCATCGAGAGGTTGAGGTCTTCGATGGGCATCTCGAACAGGTGGGGCGGGATGGCAATCGCGCCAGGCAGCTCGCGCCCGCTGGGGGCGGCCTGCTTGTTGAAGTTGCTGATGAGGGACGAATGCTGGGCAAGGTATTGCGCCGAGAGGCTGAGGGCCTCGCCGGGGTCTATCGTGCCGTCGGTCCAGATCTCGATCAGCAGTTGCTCGCGCCCGGCCAGCTCTGGCGTGGGGCCTGAGCCGTTAGAGCCGTTCGGTGAGTCGCTGTCGGGATCGGGCAGAGGGTAGAGCACGTCGGCGTCGGCGGCTTGCACGAGGTAGTTTACCTTGGGGATGGGCGAGAAGATGGCGTCCACGGGGATGGTGCCGATCTGCATGCCCTCGCGGGCCTCGAACGACACATAGCCACGGCCACGCTCGACGGTCAATTCCATCTCAAGGCGAGCGCCGGTGCCATCAAGGGTAGCCAGCACCAACTCAGGGTTGACGAGCTCTACGTTGGCGGGCAGGTCGATATCGCCAGCGCGCACCTCGCCTGGGCCGTACTTGCTGAGGTTAAGGCGCACCGCCCGGTCGCTGTAGGAGCGGAGGCGGATGTTCTTGACGTTGAGTACGATCTCGGTCACGTCCTCGCGCACATTGGGGATGGACGAGAACTCATGGTATACGTTCTGAATTCGCACGCTGGTAACCGCAGAGCCGGGTAGCGAAGACAGCAGAATGCGGCGCAAAGCGTTGCCCAGCGTGATGCCGATCCCGCCCTCTACCGGCCCGATTGCAAAGCGGCCATAGTTGGGGGCTGTCGCCACCGCCACGACGTTAGGCAGACTACTTGTTATCCCACTTGTCAAAGTCATTCTCCCATTCGAATGCGGAATTCGGAGTGCGGAATGTGGAATAGACCACTAATTCCGCATTCCGCATTCTGCATTCCGCACTCTACATTACCGGCTATAGTATTCTACGATCAGCTGTTCGTTCAGCTCGATGCCTATTTCGTCGCGGCCAGGCATGCGCTCGATGCGGCCTGACAGGTTGGCGGCGCTCATGGCTACCCAGGGGGCGACTACTCTGTGGGGCAGCTCAAGCTGCACTACCTGGAAGTAGCTGTTGGCGCGGGAGCGCTCGCGGACGGTGATCAGGTCGCCAACCTTGCACCTGTAGGAGGGGATGTCGACCTTGTGGCCGTTGACCTCGAAGTGGCCGTGAACCACCAACTGGCGGGCCTGGGCGCGGGTCTCGGCATAGCCGAGGCGGTAGATTATGTTGTCAAGGCGCATCTCAAGAACGAGGAGAAGGTTCTCGCCTGTAACGCCGGGGCGCTTCTCGGCTATCTCGAAGTAGCGACGGAACTGCTTTTCGAGGACGCCATAGATACGACGCGCCTTTTGCTTTTCGCGTAGCTGAAGCCCATACTCGGATACTTTGCGGCCCCGGCGCTGGCCGTGAGGCCCAGGCGGCTGAAATCCTTTTCTTTGTAGCGATTCCATAGCCGACGACCGGGGGCTCTTCAGGCCGAGGTCCATGCCCTCACGCCGCATCAGTTTCAGAACAGGTCCTGTATATCTAGCCATTTTTTCTCCGTATAATCACAGTGCCGGCCCAACGCCCCGCTTTGGGGATTGGGCGCGTATCTTATATAGACTTTCTCAGTCAAGCACGTCGGAACCGAGTTGCCGCGAGGTTTCGACATGCCTGCCTGGCCGCATGATATATATTCGGGCGAGGACCGGGAGGGCTAAGCTCCCACCTTTGCCGACGAAGGACGAAGGACGAACGACGAATGTATATCTTTGCTTTTGTCCTTGGTCTTTCGTATGCGTCCGTTATAC
>JBAURA010000386.1:0-4330 GCA_049580985.1 Chloroflexia bacterium | reverse complement strand
TCCTCTGCGGTGAATAAAGATCTCAAGCCACCAGCCGGTCCATCTCTATCCCACCTACTGCCTTCACTAGGAACGACTCGGCCTTCAGCGAAGTCTCTTCCGAATAGCGCCGTACCACGTTGCGATTGAAATCGCGCAACGCCTCCGTCCGCACCAGGTTCACCGTACAGCCGCCGAAGCCCGCGCCCGTCAACCTGGCCCCCAGCACGCCCGGCGTCTCGTGCGCCAGGTCCACCAGCCTGTCCATGAACGGGTTGCTCACCTCGAAATCCGTGCGCAGGCTCTCATGCGACTCATTCATCAGCCTGCCCACCTCCTCGTAATCGCCCGCCTGCACCGAAGACACCGTCTTAAGCACGCGCTCGTTCTCCGTTATCACGTGCCGTGCCCTCTTGAACAGCGTGGGGTACAGCTTGCTTCCGTGCCTCTGCAAGAGCGCGCTGTCCACGTCCCGGAGCGACTGCAACTCAAGGTTGTATGTGATCACCCTCATCGCGCCCAGCGCCGCCTCGCATTCCCTGCGCCTGCGCCCATATGCCGAGTCGGCCACCTCGCGGCTCATACCGCTATCCACCACCACCATCGACAGGCCATTCCCGTCCAGGTTGAGGGGCACCGTCGTCGCCACCATCGAGCGACAGTCGATCATCAAAGCCGACTTGGCTTCCGCCTGCGCGATCACCGTCTGGTCCATCATCCCCACCGGCACGCCCAAAAATTCGCTTTCGATCTTGTGTGCGGCGCGAGCCATCTCCGGCCTCGGTATATTCCACCCCGCCAGCGACGACATCGTGCCCAGCATCCCCAGCAGCACCGAAGCCGACGAAGATAGCCCCGCGCCCACCGGCAGATCGCCCCAGATAAGGACGTCCGCCCCGTTGGCGTGGTAGTCGTGCTCTTCCATCCACCAAGCCGTGCCGCGCACGTAGTTCGCCCAGTGCTGGCTCTCTCCCATCAAGTCCAGGACGCCGTCCAGGTCTATCTCGACCCCCTGCCCCATCGTCTCCGAATAGACGTTGAGCTTGCGGTCGGCGCGCGGCGACGCCGCCAGCTTGGTGTAGCGGTCTATCGCCACCGGCAGCACGTACCCCAGGTTGTAATCGGTATGCTCACCGATCAGGTTCACGCGCCCCGGTGACCGCACCAGGACACTAGGCTCTTTGCCAAAACGCTCTGAGAAGGATAGATCCTTCGCCATGGGAGAACTCCAGTATGTATGTATTTTGCGCTATTCGTCGTAACCGAGCGGGTGTCGCCTGTGCCACTCCCACGCGGTCCTTATGATCTCCGCCAACTGCGGGTAGCGTGGCTTCCACCCCAACCGCGTGACTATCCCCTCTGATGATGCCACCAGCACGGGCGGGTCGCCTGCTCGCCTCGGCCCCACTTGCGCCGGGATGGGGTGTCCCGTCACGCGGCGCGCCTCCTCGATCACCTGCTTCACCGAGAAGCCTTCCCCGTTCCCCAGGTTGAACACCCCGCTCTCGCCACCGGCCATGAGCCAGTCGAGCGCCAGCAGGTGCGCCTGGGCCAGGTCCACCACGTGAATATAGTCGCGTACCGCCGTGCCGTCGGCCGTCGGGTAGTCGTCCCCGTAGATCTGTACGTGCGGACGCTGCCCCAGCGCCACCTGCAACACTATCGGGATCAGGTGCGTCTCAGGATCATGCACCTCCCCGTACTTCTCGGAGGCTCCCGCCGCGTTGAAGTACCTCAACGACACGTACTTCAAGCCCCTCAACTCGTCGAACCACCTGAGCATCCGCTCGAACATCAGCTTCGACTCGCCATAAGGGTTGATCGGCTCCTGCGGGGCGTCTTCGCTGATGATATTCCCCTCCGGCTCGCCGAACGTGGCCGCCGACGAAGAGAATACGATCACATCCGCCCCCGTCCGCTGCATCGCTTCCACCAGCAGCAGGCTGGCCGACACGTTGTTGTCGAAGTACTTGCCGGGGTTCTCCATCGACTCCCCGACCAGCGAGTGGGCCGCGAAGTGCATAACCGCTCGCACCCCGTGCTCCCGCATAGTCTCTTCCAGCAAGGCCAGGTCGGCTATGTCCCCCTCCACAAAGTGCGCCCGTGGGTCTATCGCCCCCCGGTGCCCCTTGATCAGGTTGTCATACACCACCACGTGATGCCCCGCGTCGCAAAGCTGCTCGACAGCCACGCTGCCGATATACCCCGCCCCGCCGGTCACAAGCACGCTGGTCTTCTGCCCGCTGCTCCCGCGACTATCTTGCGTATTATGTTGTTCAGGCTGGCCGCCATGCGCCAGGTCTATGTTTCCCATTATAGCACTCCTCCACGTATCTAATATCGTACCAAAGGGCTAGGACTAGGGTTATAGATAGAGGTATTTTTCGGCTAATCCCCCCAATAGGACCACCCACTAAGAACAAGGTACTACCCCCACCATCCCCCATTAGTACGGGTTAGGACACCCCCCAACTCCCAGCCCATTACTCCGCCCCTCACAATTAGACGCAAACCACACCCTCTAGCTTACTAGTTTTCCAACCCTATCAACAACCACGCCCACCAAGTAAGAGCTAAGAGCTGTACAGAGAAAATCGTTCGTAGGGGCGGACCCACGTGTCCGCCCTCTATGGTCACACAAATGTTTGGGCAACACATACCTCTCCCATCCCCGGAGGGGCGAAAGAAAGTAGCCACACGGCGTAAGCCTGTGGATCAGCCCCCCATTCAAATAGATAGCCCTAGAGGGGCGTAAGAAGAAAGAATACTACCATCCTACACATGCCCAGGGCCTGACAAAGCCACTCACCACTTGTACCACATAATCCCTATAAACACATACCAATTGTGCTATAATGGCACAGCTTTGAGGCGTGACCGAAGCGCACAACTACCCACCTTACCCATTGCGCCTCCCACCGCCCGCCCTCCTTATCCCCTCATAGGAGCCAAATATGCACACCACCCTCCCCCTTACAGGTCGCGATACCGACCTGCCCCTGCACGAGGCAGACCCCGAGCTCTGGCGGGCCATCGAAGACGAAAAACGACGCCAGCGCGAAAAGATCGAGCTTATCGCCTCCGAAAACTACGTCAGCCGCGCCGTGCTCGAAGCCCAGGGTTCCGTCCTCACCAATAAGTACGCCGAGGGCTACCCCGGCAAGCGCTACTACGGCGGCTGCGAGTACGTCGATGTCGCCGAGAACCTCGCCATAGAACGTGCCAAACAGCTTTTCGGGGCCGAGCACGTCAACGTCCAGCCCCACTCCGGCGCGCAAGCCAACATGGCCGTCTACATGGCCGTCCTCAACCCCGGCGACCGCCTTCTCGGCATGGGCCTCGCCTTTGGAGGCCACCTCACCCACGGCTACAGCGTCAACTTCTCGGGCAAGCTCTACACCTCCACCTCCTACCCCGTCGACAAAGAGACCGAGCGCCTAGACTACGACGCCCTCCAAACCCAGGCCGAAGAGGAGCGCCCCAGGCTGCTGGTGGTCGGTGCCAGCGCCTACCCCCGCATCTTCGACTTCGAGCGCTGCCGCCGGATAGCCGACTCCGTAGGCGCCCTGCTCATGGTCGATATGGCCCACATCGCCGGCCTCGTAGCCGCCGGCCTCCACCCCTCCCCCATCCCCCACGCCGATTTCGTCACCACCACCACCCACAAGACCCTGCGCGGCCCCAGGGGAGGCATGGTCCTCTGCCGCGCCCGCTTCGCCAAAGAGATTGACAAGACCGTATTCCCAGGCATCCAGGGCGGCCCTCTCATGCACGTCATCGCCGCCAAGGCGGTCTCCTTCCACGAGGCCCTCCAACCCTCCTTCAAAGAGTACCAGGGCAATATCGTCAAAAACGCCAAACGCCTCGCCTCCGGGCTGGAAGCCGCCGGCCTGCGCCTCGTCTCCGGCGGCACCGACAACCACCTCATGCTCGTGGACGTCTCCCCCCTCGCCCTCACCGGCAAGCAAGCAGAGCACGCCCTCGACGAAGTAGGCATCACCGTCAACAAGAACGCCATCCCCTACGACCCCCAACCCCCCGCCAAAGCCTCCGGCATCCGCATAGGCACCCCCGCCGTCACCACCAGGGGCTTCGGCGAACCCGAAATGGACACCATAGCCCGCCTCATAGGCGAAATACTCCGCGCCCCCGAAGACCCCTCCACAATGGACCGAGTAAGAGCCGAAGTAGCCGACCTCTGCGCCCGCTTCCCCGTCCCAGGCATAGATTGACCGGCGTCGGTAGTCGGTAGTCGGTAGTCAGACGGTCCACCGACCACCGTCCACCGTCCACCGACCACCGTCCACCGACTACCGACTACCGATTACCAGGAACAACCATGGACAACCTC
>JBAURA010000385.1:0-10786 GCA_049580985.1 Chloroflexia bacterium | reverse complement strand
CGATCCATATCGCCGCGATAACCCGTTGGACACTTACGTTTGTTATCCACCTATGACGGTGAATGAGCGAGTTGCATGGAGGAATGACGACAATTACTTTCGGCCTGCCTACCAGGATTGGCTAGGTTTCACCGATCCATGAATATACGAGAAGCCACCCTGACCGACGCGCAGGCCATCGCCCACATCCACCTGGATAGCTGGCGCAACATCTATCGCGGCCTTCTGCCGGACACCTTCCTTGACGGGTTGAGACTCGAAGACAGGGTGAAGCGATGGGAGCAACGGCTGGCCGATCAAGAGAGTGGCGAGTTCTTCTACGTGGCCGAGGATGTGGGCGGCGACGTGATCGGGTTCGCGTCGGGCGGGCCGGAGCGCACCGGGCACCCCACGTACAAAGGCGAGCTGTGGACTCTGCACGTCATGAAGCAGTACCAGGGGCTGGGGCTGGGCAGGCGGCTCTTCGCGGCGGTGGCGAAGCGGCTGCACGAGATGGGCACCGACTCGCTGATGCTGTGGGTGCTGAAAGGGAACCCTGCTTGCGGATTCTACGAGAGGTTGGGCGGGGTATTCCTGACAGAGAGGGTAAAGGAGTTTTCCGGTGGTTCGGTGGCAGAGGTGGCGTATGGTTGGGCGGATATTGGTGTTTTGACGAGTGACGAGTGACGAGTGACGAGTGACCAATATTGAAATTGGAATGGGGGTTTTGAAGTATGAGCGATCAATTACGTGTGATAGACGATTACATACAGGCGCTAAACCCTCCTGACGAGGCGCTATTGCATGCGCTTGAGGAGAGCGACAGGCAGGGACTGCCGCAGATCAACGTATCGCCTAACGAGGGTCGGCTGCTGTATATGCTGGCTAAGATGCGCGGGGCGCGGCGCATCCTCGAAATAGGCACTTTGGGCGGGTTCAGCACGATCAACCTGGCGCGCGCCCTGCCGGATTACGGCAAGTTGATCAGCCTGGAGTACAGCACCAGGCACGCGGAGGTAGCGCGGGCCAACATTGCCCACGCGGGATTGAGCGACCGGGTAGAGGTGCGCGTGGGGTCCGGGCTTGATCTGTTGCCTCAGTTGGAAGCTAATGGGGAAGGGCCATTCGACCTCTTCTTTATAGATGCGGACAAAGAGAACTATCCTGGCTACCTGGAATGGTGCATAAAGCTATCGAGGCCGGGGAGCGTTATCCTGTCGGACAACCTGATCCGCGACGGGAAGGTGCTGGACCCACCCCCTGATGACAGCAGCGCGGTGGCTATCGCGGAATACAACAAGACGATCACCAGCGACCCGCGCCTGGAAACGGTCATTGTGCCGATTGCCAGGGAGTACATCGACGCATTGGGCATCACGATTGTGCGCGAACCATAGTACCGTTTTCATCGCAGAGAACGCAGAGGGCGCAGAGAATAAATAGGAATCTCCGCGTCCTCTGTGTTCTTTGTGATCTCTATGATTCGAAACTCACTTTGTGTCTTTGAGGTTCAAACTGATATACTTAGCTCAAAGCTAAGATTGGGGGATAGCAGGAATGTCTACAGCACCACTTTCAACGGAAGATCTTGTGCAGGCTATCGAGGAGATCGGGGCCAGGATAGGCGAGATCGGGAGGCGTCTTTGACCTGCACGGCATCGAAAGAGAGATAGAGAAACTCGCCGAGCAGTCGCAACAGACCGATTTCTGGGACGACCCGCGCCACGCGCAAGTAGTGATGCGCAAGATGACGCGGCTACAGGAGCAGGCTGACAGGTGGCGCGGCCTTGAGAAGCGCGCCGACGATTTGCAGGAATTGCTAGGCATGGCGGTCGAGGAGGCCGACGAAGGGATTATCGGCGAGGTGGCCGCCGACACCAACAGGCTGAAGCATGAGTTGGACGCCATAGAGCTATCGCTGATGCTGGATGGGCCACACGACGACAGCAACGCGATATTGTCGGTGTACGCCCGCGAGGGTGGCACGGAGGCGCAGGACTGGGCGCAGATGCTGATGCGGATGTACCTGCGGTGGGCCGAGGACCGGGGGTACGGCACGGAGATACTGGACCTGACCGATGGCGACGAGGCGGGGATCAAGAGCGTCACGATCCTGATGAAGGGGCTGAACGCGTACGGATACGCGCACGCGGAGGCGGGTACGCACAGGCTGGTGCGGCTGTCGCCTTACGACGCGGCGCACAGGCGGCACACGTCGTTCGCGCTGGTAGAGGTGTTGCCCGAACTGGAGGACGAAGCCGAGGTAGAGATCAACCCGGACGAGATCGAGGAGGACTTCTACAGGGCGACGGGCGCGGGCGGGCAGAACGTGAACAAGACATCGACGGCGGTGAGGCTGCGGCACCTGCCGACGGGGATCGTGGTGACGTGCCAGAACGAGCGCAGCCAGCTTCAGAACCGCGAGACGGCGATGCGCATCCTCAGGGCGCGCCTGTGGGAGATCGAGGAGGCGCGGCGAGCGGAAGAGCAGGCGCGGCTGAAGGGCGAGCACGTATCGACGGGGTGGGGGAGCCAGATACGTTCGTATGTGCTCCACCCGTACACGCTGGTGAAGGACCACCGCACCGGCCACGAGGATACCAACCCGTCGGCGGTGCTGGATGGCAGTATCGACGGGTTCGTCGAGTCGTACCTGCGGTGGAAAATCTCCTGAGCTAATGACCATCAATTCACCGCAGAGACGCAGAGGACGCAGAGGTTCGCAGAGAATGTAAAGGTTTTTATGAGGGTTCGGGCTCTACTGGTTTCAATTCTGACTTTTGTGGCCTTCACGATTGTGCCCCTTCATAGGGCTGAAGGCGAAGGTAAGGCCCTTCTCATACCTGATAACTCGGCGGGTCTCTGCGCCCTCTGCGTCTCTGCGGTGAATTATCAGGCTGAAGTCGTGATGTTAGAACATGATGTGGCTCCGCGCTTCCCGGAGGCGGTCGATTTTACTCTGAAGACTTCGGGGTTCATGATCGAGCGAGCGGAACTGAACTACAGGCTGGTGGGCGAGGCGGTGACGGTGGGGGTGGAGGCCGCGCTGCCGGAAGCTACCGACATGGTAGATACCAGCGTCAACCTTGATTTGCGCGTAAGCTACATCCCGCCGGGCGCGGAAGTGACGTACTACTGGAAGTTGACGTCGCCGGGTGGGGAGGTAGTGGAGACGCCCGTCAAGACGTTCGTGATGGAGGACGAGGGGTTCAACTGGCGCGACCTGACCGACGAGAAGGGCCGGGTGAGGGTACACTGGTACGATGGGGATGGGAACTTCGGGCAGAGCCTGCTCGCAACCGCGTCGGCGGCGCTGGACCGGCTGGAAGAGCAGATCGGGGCACGGTTGGAGCGCAGGGCTGAGATATGGGTGTACGCAAACGGCGAAGAGCTATTCGAGGCGCTGCCTCTGCACCAGCCTGAGTGGGTGGGCGGGCAGGCGTACCCCGCGCTCGGAGTGGTGATGGCGGCTATCAGGAATAATGAGCTCGCGGAACTGGAGATAAAGCAGGCTATTCCGCACGAGATCAGCCATCTTGTGCTGTACCAGGCGACGAAGAATCCCTATAATGCGCCGCCTGCCTGGCTGGACGAGGGGCTTGCGGTCCACAACCAGGAGGTCCGGGACCCTTTAGAGCAGGAGGTATTGCGGGAGGCGGCGGAGGGGGGTTGGCTCGTGCCGCTGAGAGCGCTTTCGGGTTCGTTTGGGGCAGACGAGGACAAGGCGCGGCTGTCGTATGCCCAAAGCGGGAGCGTGGTGGAGTTTATCCTGGAGGACCGGCGATATGGGGCGGATGCCCTGGCTAAGACGGTGGCGGCGTTCAGGGAGGGAGTGACCTACGACGATGCCCTGAAGGCCGGGTTGGGGATTACCACCGATCAGGTGGACGAGCAGTGGCGCGATTCTTTGCCGTACCAGGTTGCCCCACCGGGCGGCACGCCGGGGAACAACACAAGGCAAGATGTAATGCCGCAGTGGGTAAGGACTCTCCTTTTTATCACGCTGGCCGCACTCGCGACCCTCTTCCTGGCGGGCGGGTTGGCGACTATATGGGCGGTTGGACGGGGGCAAAACGTAAAACGTAAAACGTAAAACGTAAGAGACGGAACCGCCAAGACGCCAAGAGCGCCAAGTTACGCCAAGGTTTATTATGGAAGTTATGTAATTACGTTTTACGTTTTACGTTTTACGTTTTACGTTTTACGTTTTACTCGCAGGAGATGGAATGCCGAAAGTCGTGTCTACAATCGAGGTGGAAGGGGAGGCGGGGGAGATATTCGATTTCCTGGCCGATTACCGGAATATTCCGCGGTTGCAGGCGCAATTCGAGTCGGCGCGACTGTTGAGCGAGCAGGAGCGCGGGCAGGGGGCCGTGGTCGAGTTACGGGGGCGCTTCCATGGGGTGCCGATGCGCATCGAGAACCGGATCGTCACGTTCTCGCCACCGGGCAGGCTTGCGAGTATCAGCGAGGGCACGGTGATGAGCCGGAACGTGTGGGAGTTGCGCCCGCTGGATAGGGAGGAAGGAAAGCCCACGACCGAGGTCACTTTCAGCGTGGAGTACAAGATCGGCGGGGCGCTGGGCATCTTCACAGGGCTGGCATCGTCGCTGTTCCACGGGGAGATACAGGCGATGACGGACGAGTCGTTGCGGAGGTTGCGTGAGATATTCGCTGGGGAGTGACTAAAGGAAAGCGATAGGCCATCGCGATATTGCTGATTTATCTTGGGCGGGCTTGCTCCCGTTCTTGGACCACTCCCGCCACTAATGATTCGACGTGTTAGCAGGTCACCTGGATGCTTTTCTGGCGGTGCGCCGTGCTCGCCCCGCAGTGGGAAGCCCAACAGAAAGCGATAATAGTCGCACAAACCGCTCACCGCCCAGGTCACTCCTGCCATGCTCACCCTCCATATGGGCATGTCCACCGGGCTTCTCTCCGGGCTGGTATGTGCCCTCGAGCCACACACCCACATGGTAGACTCCCGAGATCCTCGTCTTGTCTACATGGATGTGTGGCGTGCCCTCATGGTGTGTAACCACGGGCCGCTCCTCGTCGCGGGTCTCGGCAAGGCGCTTATTCTTAGCTTCTACCGCGGCGAACACGATCGCCGAATCTAATTGCATCCCGTCGGATTGATCCAAACGCGCTCGCCTTTTCAGTTCCGGTGACAGCCTGTCAGGTCGTAGCAGTTGCGCGATCTCCCGCGCTGGCGCCGCCAGCCTCGCAAGCCCATTTAACCTCGTGACTGATCCCTGGAGTGTTTCTGTCACGATATTCACCGTAAACGGGTTACCGGCAATCGTCTCCTTCGAATCCGGTCGCAGGTCGACACGGAGCCGGGTCCGGGCGTAGACGTTGACAACGACGCTACAGGCGGGCCGATCAGCGCGGCCGGTCGAAGGAGGGCGGATATCTAGACGGTGTCGCTGTGCGGTGGGCACTGCGCGGGCGGCTATACGTTGCCCAGGCTTGAGGAGAAGTCGAGCATATCGCGGGCCGCGCGCGGGGCCGGCAGCGACCGGTAGCATCAGCTCGCCAGGATCCAGCATCACCATCGCATCTAATGCCCGGGCACGCCAGGCGATCAACAGCGTCCAGCTTCCGACCCACGTCGATGTATCTGCATTGTCACGAGCAACGAAGAGCGTCAGTCGTCCCTTGCGGCGGCGGGCCGTGACATTTGGGCGGCGCTCGCAGCAGTGATGACCTCCAGCGTGGCCGTGATCAAGGCTCGGATCGGTTGCATAGGCCACGTGCCCATCAGGTCCAACCAAATGGTAGGACCAGTCGTTGTCTGCGAAATCCATCCCCTGTGCAGTGAGGAAGAATGTCTCCTCAGCTGAGGTTGCGGTGAACTCAAGGTGGGTATGTTCCCCCTCAAAGAGCTCGATCACCGGGTCCGTCACCGGCGTGAAGCCGAGCGCGGCGGCGAGGGCCTGAGAATAGAACTTGTCAATCACGCCTGCATTCTCGCCATGAAAGACCTGGGTCGTCGTCAGGGTCTCGCCCTTGGCTACGAGCGCGGCGAGCGTGGTGTAATCAACATCAGCACCGGTGCCGAAACCCATCGCAAAAACCGCAGTGTTCGTGAGGCTGCCGTCGGGGATCGAGGAGAGGGGCGACCCAGACGTTAGCAGGCCGTCGGTGAAAAGCGCGAGGTAGCGGCGCTCATCCGTTGGGACCGAGCCGAAAGGCGGTACGACCAATGTTGTGTGAGTGTCTGCCAGAGCGTCCGCGAGAGGAGTGCTACCTCCCGGGGCCAGCCCGGCTACAGTGGTATCGAACGACACCGCACTGTAGCCACTGCCAGACTTGATGAGCCCATAAGGTGTGCCGGCGAAGATCTGCGAGAAGTCGTTCGCGGCAAGGCGACGGAATGTTTCCACGCCGGCTACGACGTACGCCTCGGCGCTCTCGTATGCCACCTCGCAGTCTTGCAAGAACGCAGAAATCCCGCGCTTGGCAGCCTCCCACTTTGTGACGTCGGGTGCGGCCGTAGTCATCGGGTCGGGTGTCATGCCCATCATGCTGCCGGTGCGGTCGAGTGCCACCCCCATCACCACTTGCGAGTCGTAACAATAGCCGAGGGCGCGGTGGTCGAGGACATCCTCCGGCGTGATCACGCCGAGTGCCGAGAAGTCGGGCATTACTATGGGCGGGAAGCTGTAGTTACTCGAATAGCCTGCTGCGCCGCCCACCCACGGATACATGGGGTCGGTCCGGTGGTGCTCCGCGTCGCCTCCCGAGGTGGGGTACTCGGTTTCGTGTCCATCCATCTGCCACAACGCCCATAGCCTATCCGCGTTGCAGTGGTGCAGATAAAATATTGGATCGAAGGGCGAATAGATGGTGCTCGCCATGTGGGCACCCGACCCAAACCAGCCATGCAGGCTATTATGAAGTCCATGGGATGGCGACGTGCCCGAACCAGATTCCACGGCGTTCTGGAAGTCATGATATGTAGTCTTGTCGAGGGTCGAGCGGATCGTCGTGACCGAAGGAAGGGCGGAGGCCAAGCCTATATTGCGTTTGAGCGCCCCGGCTCCCGAGCCGAACGCCGTGTGAAGGTTCCAGCCCGTGAGGCTTGCCGGCCACCAGGAGGGGGTGGGCGTCGTGTTGGATCCCGTGCCCGGAGCCTCCTTGGCGAAGTATCCTTGCCGGACCTCGTAGCTGGAGGTGGAGTCGCCATTAGGTCCCAAGAAATCGGCGACTAGCAGGGTCCCTGACGGATCGGTCCAGTCCCAGTACGGGAGGGCCACGCCCGCGACGTAGGTCTGAAGCTGCTTCTCCAGGAGGTAGAGAAAGTAACGGTGCCATGAAAAGAAGCCGTAAGCGCCGGCACCGCCGTGGCCAAAATTAACGTTGCTGTTGCTGGGTGTGTTTGCGTTCTGGATGAACCTATGTATGGCAACGTACTCGTCCCAGCGACTGTATTGGTCGCTTGCGGACGCACCCGGGTTGACTATATCGGCCTTCATCGACACAAATGCTTGAACCAGGGCCTCCCGCTCGACCGCTGTTAGGAACTTGGCGTTTTTTCGAATGCTCATTGGATCTCCCCCTTATGACCGGTCAAAGCCACAATTTACCTTTCGATATATTGATGCCAGCTTTGGAACGCCCATGCGCGATTAGCCCCTTCCGCTGTAGAAATCGCACCAGTAATGGCCCGCAAGGTCCAGACCTGTAGGAATCAACGACCCGCGGCAGGCTATACTTACTAACCCCTGGCTCAGAGTATACAACGAAAACCGCTTTGCAAAGCGTCACAAAAAATGTCACAAAACTCAAGTACGGTAGGTGAGGGTAAATCTCTAGATTACATCCTGGGGCCGGTGCGATTCGATATTCCACGTTTTTCGCCACTCCCATTCTCTGAGCGGCCTTGAAAGCGTTGGATAGGTTTGATATAATAGATGCAGTCGCGGGTGTAACTCAGCTGGCAGAGTGTTTGCTTCCCAAGCAAAATGTCGTCGGTTCGAATCCGATCACCCGCTCCATACTGACTACCACACCCCACCCCAACCACCCTCCTTCCCCCAGGAGGGTGGTTGCGTTTAAGGGGTAGGGATTAGGGATTAGGGATTAGGGATTAGGGATTAGAGATTAGAGGAGATAGGCTGTTAACGCTTGTTAACATGGCCTGGGTTGTTGTTAATCATGCGATAACGTCTCTTTGTTAGACTTTCCTTGTATAGAGTAGGCTGGATGAGTGCGGGCACGAAATGATGCTTGCGTGGCACATTCCACAAAGGAGAGAAAGGGAAGAGATGAAAAACAAGCGATTTACGCTGTTAGCCAGTCTTGCACTGGCGGCGAGCATAGCGCTGTCGGCGTGTGGCGGCGATGCACCGGCGGCGACACCGACCGCAGGCGGCTCAAGCGGTGGGGACCTGGTGACGCCGGCGAACGCCGCCGAGCTGGCAAACCTGTCGGGCGAGGTTGTGGTTGACGGGTCAAGCACGGTGTATCCCATCACGGCGGCAGCCGCCGAGGAGTTCAACCAGTACGCCCCGAAGGTGCGCATCCCGGTGGGGGTATCGGGCACGGGCGGCGGGTTCAAGAAGTTCTGCGCTGGCGAGACGGCCATCTCCGATGCTTCGCGCCCTATCAGCCCCAGCGAGGTTGAGTTGTGCAAAGGGAAGAATATTGAGTTCATCGAGTTGCCGGTGGCTTACGACGGGCTGGCGGTGGTGGTGAACCCGAAGAACACCTGGGCCGAGTACCTGACCGTTGCCGAGTTGAAGAAGATATGGGAGCCGGCGGCGGGCGAGGAAGGGACGAAGATCAGCAACTGGAACCAGGTGCGCGAGGGCTTCCCTGATAAGCCGCTGAAGTTGTACGGGCCGGGCACCGACTCGGGCACGTTCGAGTACTTCACCGAGGCTGTCGTAGGCAAGGCCAAGTCGAGCCGTGGCGACTACAACGCCTCCGAGGATGACAACGTGCTCGTGACGGGCGTAGGTGGGGACGAAGGCAGCCTGGGCTACTTCGGGTATGCCTACGTGGTGGAGAACGCTGAGAAGATCAAGGCGATACCGGTCGGGGAGAGCAAAGAGGCGGCGATAGCGCCTTCAATCGAGACGGTAAAGAACGCTACTTACCAGCCGCTATCGCGCCCGCTCTTCATATATGTAGAGAAGAATGCGGCCTCGCGCCCGGAGGTGAAGGCTTTCGTGGAATTCTACCTGAGCAAGAGTTTCACCCCGCTGATCCAGACCCGCGAGGTCGGGTACGTCGCCCTCGATGATGAGATGTACACGGCCATTGCCAAGAGGCTCGCGGACGGCACGGCGGGCACGCTCTTCCCGAAGGGGTCGGAGGTGGGGGCCACGCTGGATAGGTATGTGAACAAATAGGACGGTAGACGAAGGACGGTAGACGAAGGACGAGTGGAGGGTTTGAGGAGGGGGGTGCCGGGGGCACCCTCCTTCTTTTATAATTGGGGGAAATGGGGAGGCATGCGGGATGGACGAGTATAAACGGGCTAACCTGGAGCTTTGGAATAGCTGGGCCGAGATCAACGCGGCTTCCAGGTCGTATGACGTGGAGGGCTTCAAGGAAGGCAAGCGCGGCCTGCATGCGCTGGAGCTTGAGGAGGTGGGGGAGGTGGCGGGCAAGACGCTGTTGCACCTGCAATGCCATTTCGGGAAGGATACGCTGTCGTGGGCGAGGCTGGGGGCGAAGGTGACGGGGATCGATTTCTCGGATCGCGCGATTGGAATGGCGCGCTCGCTGGCGGAGGAGTTGGGCATACCGGCTACTTTCGTGCAGTCGGAGGTGTACGAGTTGCCCAACGTGCTCGATGAGAAGTTCGATATCGTCTTTACCAGCTACGGGGCGATATCGTGGATGCCCGATATTTACGAGTGGGCGCGGGTGGTGGCGCACTTCTTGAAGCCGGGAGGGACATTCTACATCGCGGAGTTTCACCCGTTCTTGAACGTGATGGACAACGTGGAGGGGAGCGATGATCTGCATATTATGTATCGCTACGGCAACCCGCCCGACGAGCCGTTGAGGTTCGAGACGAAGGGGAACTACGCCGACCCCCAGGCCGAGTATGAGGGGGTGGAGTATTCGTGGAACCACAGCCTAGGCGATACCGTGAGCGCGCTGATCCGGGCGGGGCTGAGGATAGAATTTCTGCACGAGCACCATTTCAGCTTTGAGGGGAGCATGTGGAAGGGGATGGAGCGTGGGGAAGATGGGTATTATCGCTTCAGCGACCCGGCGCAACGGGCGGGGGTGCCCGTGATGTTCTCTATACGGGCTACGAAGGAATAGTGGCCGACCCAAGCGATATGCTCGACGCGCGGCTGGCGCCGGGGGAGGTGGTGCTGTGGCGCGGGAAGCCCGTCCGGCGGGCTTTCGTGCTCCGCACATGGCCGCTGAGCGTCTTCGGCGGCATGCTGGTGCTGGCGGTGGTGGCTTTCGAGGCGATTGTAGTATCGACGGAAGGGCCCGGTCTGCTGGCGCTGGTGGGCATACCGTTCGGCCTGGCCGCGCTGTATATGGCGGTTGGGCACTACTTCGTGACCGCCCGCGAGTGGCGCAACACCGAGTACCTGGTAAGCGAGCGGCAAGTGCTGATCCGGCATGGGATATTCAGGCCGGGCATCGTAAGGTTCAGCCTGCTGGGCTTGCCGCATACCGTTGTGGAGATGCACGGGTCTGATATAGGGCACCTGATGTTCAAGCCGCGCGAGGGCGAGGGCTACGGCCCGTACCCCGGCTATCAGAAGATGTGGCCCTACACGCCGGGCTATGTACTCGGCTTCCTCTATATCCGCGACCCACAAGG
>JBAURA010000384.1:0-2512 GCA_049580985.1 Chloroflexia bacterium | reverse complement strand
CGTCTGCCTCGGTCATGCCTTCGAGCTGTTGCAGGATCTTGGCGACTTTGAGGGTGCGGCCAGGCTTAGGCTCGTGGGCGACGAGAGCCGCCGACATACCCGCCACGGTTGGGTCTTCAAACATTTGGCGCAAAGGGAACTCTACGCTGAACGCTTCGCGCACGCGTGAGATCAACTGCATCGCCAGCAAGGAATGGCCGCCTAGCTCGAAGAAGTTGTCGTACACCCCGACCCTCTCCCGCCTCAACATCTCGGCCCATATACCGGCCATGACACTCTCTATAGCGTCACGCGGGGCCACGTAGCTGCCGGCTTCATGCACGCCGCCCGGCTCGGGCGCAGGGAGGGCGCGCCGGTCCACTTTGCCGCTGGGCGTAAGAGGCAACGCTTGCATGAGCACGAAGGCCGACGGCACCATGTAATCGGGCAGTTTCTGCTTCAGGAAGAGGCGTAGGTCGCTCACCATGACGCCCTCTGGCTCGCGCGGCACGGCGTAGGCGACCAGCCGTTTGTCGCCTGGCGTGTCCTCACGGACGATGACCACGCACTCTCGGATCGCCTCGTGCTGGGCAAGCGTGCCCGCGACCTCGTCCGGCTCGATGCGGAAACCGTGGATCTTGGCTTGATGGTCGGCTCGCCCCAGGTATTCGAGGCTACCGTCGGCGAGGTAGCGGGCGAGATCGCCCATCCTGTAGAGCCTGGCCCCCGGCTCGCCGCCGAAGGGATCGGGCACGAACCGCTCGGCGGTCAAGCCGGGGCGGCCCAGGTAACAGCGCGCGAGGTTTGCCCCGCCGACGTATACCTCCCCCGCTACGCCTGCGGGCACAGGCTCGCCGCGCGCATCCAGCAGGTAGACCTGGGTGTTCGCGATGGGTCGACCGATGGGCACGCGCCACGGGTCCTCGCCTATGCTCAAATCGTGGTAAGTCACGTCGGCGGACACTTCGGACGAGCCGTAGATGTTGAGCAACATGCGCCCCGGCAAACGCTCCCTCCAGCGCCGCGCCAACTCAAGCGAGAGCGCTTCGCCGCTGGTGGCCCACACCTTCAACCTGGGCAGCTTACGGTCGAGGTCTGAGACCGTATTCAGGAGCACGCGGAGGAGTGAGGGCACCAGCACCAGGCGGGTGACGCCGCTCTCGTCGAGCGCAGCCACGAAGGTCGCCGGGTCTTTCAGCACAGCATCCGGGATGACTACCAGCGGCAATCCCCGGAGGAGCGGGCCGAAGGTCTCCCAGATGGAATCGACGAAGTTCAGGGCGGTCTTTTGGCAGCAGACCTCGCCAGGCTCGAACGGGTAGGTCTCCCACATCCAACGGAAGCGGTTGATGGCCCCCCGGTGAAGGCCGAGCACACCTTTGGGCAGGCCGGTGGAGCCGGAAGTGTATATGGCATACGCTACGTTGTCCGGCCCTGCCCCTACCTCGCCCTCGTCAAGATCCTCCTCGCTTTCACTCTCTATAGCTTCGCGGTCCCTGTCCAGGTAGACTACTTGTATCCCCTGGGATAGCTCTTTAGCCAGGCTCAAGCTTTCCTGCGTGATGAGCACTTTGGCCCGGCTGTCCTCCAATATGTAAGCCAGGCGGTCTTTCGGGTACGCAGGGTCTAAGGGCACATACCCACCCCCCGCCTTGAGGATACCAAGCAGCCCCACTACCGCCTCTATGGAGCGTTCCATGCAAACGCCTACCAGCACTTCGGGACCTATACCCAGCCTTCGCAGATGACGCGCCAGTTGGTTGGCGCGCGCGTTTAGCTGCTCATAGGTCAACTGACTCTTACCACAGACCACGGCTATCGCATCGGGTGTCTTCTCTGCCTGCTTTGCGAACAAAGTGTGTATGCACTCGTTATGGGGGTAGTCTCTATGGGTGTCGTTCCACCCCTGCAATAGCTGCTGCCGCTCCTGTGGCGTGAGGATGGGCAGCTCCGAGACGCGCCTGGTGGGGTTGGCGGCTATGCCTTCGAGGAGCACCTGGAAGTGCCCCAGCATGCGGCTGATGGTGGAGGGGTCGAACAGGTCGGTGTTGTACTCCAACATCACGTGCAGTCCGTCTTCGTTTACCTCCATGTCGAGCGTCAGGTCGAACTTGGCCGTGCCGCTATCAACTACGAACGTGCGACATGCCAGGCCGTGCATATTCAGGTCGGGCATGGGAGCGTTTTGGAGCACGAAGAGCACCTGGAAGAAAGGAGGGTAACTCAGGTTGCGCTCCGGCTGTAGCTCCTCCACCAGCTTCTCGAACGGTACGTCTTGATACTCATACGCCCCCAGCGCTACCTCCCTCACCCGCCTCAGTAACTCTCGGAAGGTGGGGTTGCCTGAGAAGTTGGTGCGCAACACCAGCGTGTTGACGAAGAAGCCTATCAGCCCCTCGATCTCCTGCCTGGTGCGCCCCGCTATGGGGGAGCCAACAACGATGTCGGCCTGGCCCGTGTAGCGGTGGAGCAGCGTGCCGAACGCCGCCAGCAGCGTCATGAAGAGGGTGGCTCCCTCTCGCCTGCCCAATGC
>JBAURA010000383.1:0-6973 GCA_049580985.1 Chloroflexia bacterium | reverse complement strand
CTTCGTCCACCGTCCACCGTCCACCGTCCGTCTTCTATAGCCCAGCCAAGCGCGGCGCGCAGGTTGTCGTGCTCGCGGTCAAGGTGGGCCAGCGATGTGGGTTGGTGGCTGGTGAGGAGGGCGTCTTCGGTGCCTTCGGCCAGGGCCAGGTAGAAGCGGAGGTGGCGGTCGCGTATGCCGGTAAGCTCGCGCTCGACATGCGCTTTGGCGGCGGCATAGGCGCGGATCGTTTCGAGCATCCGGTAGCGGGCCTCGCCCCCATCGTCTTCCAGCGTGAGGAGGGACTTGTCTACCAGGCTGGAGAGGATATCTATCGTGCTCATCTCGTCTAGCTCGCCACCGGCCACCTCCACCACCGATTCGAGCGTGGCCCCGCCCGCGAAGACCGACAGGCCGCGCAGTAGCGCGCGCTCAGGCTCTGTAAGGAGGCCGTAGCTCCAATCCATCATCCCTTCGAGGGTTTTGTGCCGGGGTGGGGTAGCCTGGTTGGGCGACACCAGCAAGCGGAAGCGCTCGTCCAATCGCTCGACTATCTGCTCTATGCTGAGCACGTTGGCGCGGGCCGCGGCCAACTCTATGGCAAGGGGAATGCCGTCCAGGCGGTGGCAGAGCTGGGCGATAGCCATGCCGTTCTGTGGTGTCATCACGAGGTCGGGCCGCCGCTTGCGCGCGCGCTCGACGAACAGGCGCACGCTTTCATATCGCTCCAACTCTTCGGGCGATAGCGGGGCCGTATCAGGGTCGGGCGTGGACATGGGCGGCACCGGCCACACGGTTTCCCCCTCGACGCCGAGAGCCTGGCGGCTGGTGGCGAGGATAGTGAGGTATGGACAGGCGCGAAGCAGGGTGTCGGCCATGCCGCAGACGTGGGAGGCCAGGTGCTCGCAGTTGTCCAGGACCAGGAGGAGGTGCTGTGGCCGCAGGCTCTCCACAATAGTCTGGAGGACAGGTTGGCCGCGCTCCTCGCGCAGGCCCAGGCTGGCCGCCACGCTCTGGGGGAGGAGTTGTGGGTCTGGCAGGGCGCCAAGCTCTACGAGGCATACGCCCCCGGGGAAGCTGCCGCCCGATATAGTGGTGGCTTCCAGCGCCAGGCGAGTCTTGCCCGTGCCGCCCGGCCCCGTGAGGGTGAGGAGGCGCGTGGTATGGAGCAACCCGCGCACCTCGGAAAGCTCGCGCTCGCGCCCGATGAAGGTCGTAAGCTGGTTAGGCAGATTGTTGCGGGGTAGCAAGCGCGGATCTCTCCTCTACTTCTCGTGCGCTTCCCGCCACCGCTCAATCGCCTCGGCGCTCTCCTCGTCCATGTTGACGGTGACCGTCAGGCAGGCGGCGATGGACATATCGGCGGCCTCGTCGCCCGGCGCGGGCGCGAACATCTGCTCATTCGACACATCGCGCAACAGGTCCACCAGTTCCTCACGACTGCTATGTAGCTCCTGTATAGCCTCCACCACCATTCTATCCTTGCCGGCTTCGTAGTTTTCCTGCTCGAACCGGGCCACGCTTTCCTCGTCCATATCGAGGAGGGGGTGCCGCTCTCCTGCCAGCATGACGCGGAAGCATTCGGCGGTGATGCGGTCCCAGGAGGCGATGTTGTTCAGCACGTCGCGCACGGACCAGTTGCCCTTCACCCCAGGCTCAAGCATATCTTCAGCCGAGAGGTCCTCGAAGGCAGCCAGCAGCCGCTCGCGTGCGTCGTTCACTTGCCCGGCAAGCATCTGCCGGCGGGCCGTAGCCAGGAAGTCCATTATTCCCCTACCTGCAAGATAATTGCGTCGCCCTGGGCCATGCCGGAGCAGATGGCCGCCATGCCTATGCCGCCGCCTCTGCGGGCCAGTTCATGGATAAGGGTCGTGATCAGGCGGGCACCGGACGCGCCGATGGGGTGGCCCAGCGCGATTGCGCCGCCGTTGACGTTTACCTTGTCCTCAGGAATGCCCAGCTTGGCAGCGCTGATCAGCGTCACGCTGGCGAACGCTTCGTTGATCTCCACCAGGTCGAGGTCGTCCACAGTCATGCCCAGCTTCTTTAGTGCGCGCTCCCCGGCCATAGCGGGAGTATAGGCCAGGTAGGGAGTGTCCCAGGCCGCTTCACCGTAGCCGAGGATGCGGGCGAGGGGCTTGAGGCCGTGCGCCTTTGCGTATTGGGAGGAGGCGACCACCAGGGCTGCCGCGCCGTCGTTGAGGCCGGGGGCGTTGCCGGCGGTCACCGTGCCGCTGGGGTCGAACACCGGCTTGAGCTTCGCGAGGGCCTCCAGCGAGGTGTCGCGGCGGGGCGCTTCGTCCGTGTCGACCACGATCTCTCCCTTCTTCTTGTCGGGGATCGACACGGGTACGATCTCCTGGCCTAGCAGGCCCGACTCGATAGCGGCGATGGCGCGCTGGTGAGAGCGGTATGCCCATGCGTCCTGCTGCTCGCGGCTGCACTCCTCTTCGGCGGCGACCTTCGAGCCGTGCTGGCCCATATGCACCTTCAGCAGGGGGTCGGTCAGGCCGTCGTAGACGACCGCATCCACCAACTCACCGTTGCCCATGCGCAGGCCCCAGCGCGCGCCCATCATGTAATATGGCGCGTTGGACATTGACTCCATACCGCCCGCTACCATGAGGTTGTGGTGTCCGAGCCTGATGATGTCGCTGGCAAGGGTGACAGCCCTCATGCCGCTGGCGCACACGCGGTTGATGGTGTCGGAGGTAACTTCCTTGCCCAGGCCGGCCTTGAAAGCCGCCTGCCTGGATGGCACCTGGCCCAACCCCGCCTGCACCACGCAGCCCATGATGTTGTGGGTGACGTCGCCCGTGTCGATCTCAGCGCGCTTCATCGCCTCGCGCATGGCAATGGAGCCAAGCTCTATCGCGGACATGGGTGTAAGCCCACCCCCGAACTTGCCGAACGGCGTGCGCACGGCGGAGAGGATTACTGGATGGTTGTTTGTCACCATTTATTTAGTCTCCTTCTTCGGAAGTTGGCTACCACAGCCTAGTGATGCCATACAAATCGAACGTTGAATCTATGCTGATAACAGGTACTTGCTCTACTATCGCTTGGGCTATCATCAGGCGATCAAAAGGGTCCTTGTGATGGAAGGGCAGAATGGTTACCGTTGCCAGGTGGTCGAATGTAATATCGAGTTGATCGATCAGGTTCTTGTGCAACTGTTGTGGGATGAAGATTGCGAAAGGGAGTGCAAGATTCAATTTTCCTATACTGAACTTGATCGCGATCTCCCATAAACTAACGACACTGATGATGCGTTCATTAGACGTGTCTTCGATGAGTTGCCTGGCATCGGCGCTGAGCCTTGCGTCGCCGCTGACAAACCAGAGAAATGCCTGCGTATCCAGCAGCACCCTCATGGGATGTACTCATCCAAGCCTTCCAGGGGCGCATCGAAATCATCGGCAATAGTGATCAGGCCTTTTGCGCTACCAAACTGTGGGCGGCCATTACTTTGCACGACAGGTACAAGCTGCACCACTCGTTGTCAATCTTGCGTGATAATGACAGTCTCTCCTTTGATAGCTTCAGCGATCAAGTCCTCTAGGCGAGCCTGAGCTTCTTCTGCGGTAACTTGTACCATATCTTACCTCAACTTTGAATTGCTATTCAGACTTAGTCGGGAACGCGAACGGGTAGTGAAGCGCGCTTACCGGGTCGTGCATGTCCTTGCGCTCGTAGCCGACGGCAGGTGGGGGCGGGCAGCGGTAGGGCTTGTCCTGGCGGTAGCCGAGGGCGTATTCGCCTTGCATGACAGTGTGTATCTCGCGGGTGCCTTCGTAGATGACGGAGCCACGGCTGTTGCGCAGATAGCGCTCAACAGGGTACTCGGACGAGTAGCCGTAAGCGCCGTGCACCTCGATGGCGTCGTTGGCGCTCTCGAAGGCCACGTTACAGGCGTGCCACTTGGCGAGGGATGTCTCGCGGGTGGTCTTCATACCGTAGTTCTTCATCCAGCCTGCCCGGTAGCAGAGGAGGCGAGAGGTCTCGATCCCGGCCACCATCTTGGCGATCATCTGCTGCACAAGCTGAAACTTGCCGATGGGCCTGCCGAAAGCGTTACGCTCGTTGGCGTACTTGACGGAGGCATCCAGGCACGCCTGCGCCAGCCCTACCGCGCCCGTAGCCACCGTGAAGCGGCCCCAGTCGAGAGCCGACATAGCGATGGCGAAACCTTCGCCTTCCTCACCCACCAGGTTGGCTTTTGGGACGCGCACGTCCTGCATAATGATCTCGCCCGTGTTGCCGGCGCGCACGCCCAGCTTGCCGTGGATCGTGGCGGTGGTGAGGCCCTCCATGCCGCGCTCCAGGATGAAGGCGGCCATGCCGTGGTGCTTCTTCGAGCGGTCGAGCGAGGCGAAGACCAGGAAGTGGTCGGCCACGTCGGCCAGGCTGATCCAGATCTTGGAGCCGTTCAGGATGTAGTGGTCGCCATCCTTGCGGGCGGTGGTGGCGACGTTGCCCGCGTCGGAGCCTGCGCCCGGTTCGGTGAGGCCGAAGGTCGCCAGCTTCTCGCCCCTCGCCTGGGGCACGAGGTATTTCTGCTTCTGCTCTTCGTTGCCCCATTGCAACAGACTGAGCGAGTTGAGGCCGACATGCACGCTCTGGATTACGCGAAAGGCGGTCTCGGCGCGCTCGATCTCTTCGCAGATCAGGCCAAAGGAGATGTAGTCGAAGCCCGACCCGCCGTACTCTTCGGGGATCGGCCCGCCCAGGAGGCCAAGCTGCCCCATCTTCTTGAGGGCGTCCCAGTTGATCTTGCCCTGCTCGTCATGCTCGCGTGCGTAGGGTGCGATCTCGTTCTGGGCGAAATCGTAGGTCAGCTTCTGTACCGCTCTCTGCTCCTCGTTGAGTAGAAAATCCATCCTCTACACCTCATAAGTGTTAAATTCGATCCTTTTCAGGGCGCTATACGCCACTGTACAGAACCAGTCTATCACCAGAGATAGCACAGTGTCAATCAACCTACCTTTTCATTTGTTCGGCCCCAAGCCGTCCCAGCAACACCTCGAACCGGGTGCCTTTGTTCTCAGGATGGTACTCGAATCGCTGGCGCTCGAAGTATTGCACGAGGTAGCTCTTGCCGGTGTCTTTGCTCACCTCCGCGAAGGGCTGCGACAGGGGATAGCCGAACTGTTGCAATCCGCCCAGTCTATTCCAGAACGAGGCAATGGCCTTGCCACCTTCGCTGCTGTCGCCAAGCGTGTGGCCCGTTTGAGAGAACCATGTTTGCCCGCCGCCGGGGTTGCTCACCCGCTTGAAGGGCACTTCGCTCTCCCTGCCTTTGGCGGCTGACGCGCCCAGCAGGCCAAGCAATACGTCGGAGGGCGGCTGGTTCTCCGGGTGCTGCTCGAAGCGCGCCCGCTCGAACCACTGGGTTTTGTACGTCTTGCCGTCGGTGGGCGATATTTCGTCGCGCACCGCACTGAGTGGCAGACCGTTGATGTAGAGGCTGTCGGCGTAGGGACGCCCGCCTAACCACACTATCCAGAACGCGCCAGATACGGTGAAGCCGGTCTCGACAAAGGTGAACTTGTCGGCGGGTACAGCGGGCGGCTGCGAAGCCGGGGCGGTTACGTTGAGCACGAAATTGAAGGTGCCGGTTTGCCCGTCAGCCGCGATAGTGGCTAGTAGGACAGGGCTGAATATGGAGTCTCCATTGTTCTGGGCCTCGCCGGGGAAGAATATCTGGGAAGTGAGGGTAGGTATGCCTTCCAGCCCTCGCACTTTGACGTGGATGTGGCGGGTACGACCTGGATAGAGGCCGGGCATGACCGTTTCGAGCCGGTACGCGCCCGCCGCGTTGGTGAACTGGTGGCCGCGCCCTTTGTAGCCACTGTTGTCGTATTCGCCATCGCCGTCGGTCTGCCAGAAGTCGATCCACGCGCCCGCTATAGGTGCGCAGTTCTTGTCGTAGACATATCCCGTCAGCACCAATTTATCGCCGGGGAAGCCGCTTTCCAGCAGCGATTGGCGCTCAGGCGAGCCTGTCTTGTAGTAAGGCCCCTCGGTAAGGGCCGGAGTGATGGTGCCGTTGCAGCCGGGGTTGGCCTGCGCCGCGCTCACTACGTGCGCGCTCCACATTGGCGAACCGCCGACCAGAATGGCGAGCGCCAGCCACAGCGCTGCGGTTTTGATAGTTGCTCTGTTTGCTTTCATCTCATTCTCTTTTCGGGGTGGGACGCTAGCCGTAAGGTCATTATAGATGAAGGCGATTTGTGGTACAATGCCTCCGTTCCCACAGGTCAGGCACATTATGAGGTCTTGTGGATAGGGATCAGGGACCAGGAGTCGGGGACCAGGAAGTAGGAACCAGGGATGAAACAGGAGAGGAGCAGTTATCTTTGAACCAAGTGTTAAAACTGGGCGCGCATATGTCTATCGCGGGAGGGTATTACAAGGCGCTCGACAGAGGTTGCGGCATCGGGTGCACGGTCGTGCAGTTGTTCAGTAAGAACGCCAGCCAGTGGGCAGCCAAGCCGATTGGCGAGGCCGAGGTCGCGCTGTTCAGCGAGGCGCTGGGCAAGGCGGGATACCAGGCGGGCGACCTGGTGGTGCACGACTCTTACCTTATTAATTTGGCGACACCCAACGATGAGCTTTGGGAGAAGTCGCTGGCGGCGTTCGGGCATGAGTTAGACAGGTGCGCGACGCTGGGCATTCCGGCGCTGGTGACACACGCAGGGGCGCATATGGGGTCGGGGGAGGAAGAGGGCCTGCGGCGGATAGCATCGGGCCTGGACCGCGTGCTGGCGGAGAGGACGGGGCAGGAGGTGACTGTGCTGTTGGAGACGACGGCGGGCCAGGGTACGTGCCTTTGCTATGCGTTCGAGCACATACGCGACGTGATAGCGGAAGTCAGCCCGGAGAACAGGCCGCGTGTAGCAGTGTGCTGGGATACTTGCCACCTCTTTGCGGCGGGGATCGATTTCACCGAAGAATACAAGTACGAGCGCATGGTAGACTCGTTCGACAGGAT
>JBAURA010000382.1:0-2758 GCA_049580985.1 Chloroflexia bacterium | reverse complement strand
CCTTGTGGGTGCCCTCTCCAGGCGAGATCCAGGTATGCAAAGAGGGCACCCACAAGGGGTGCCCCTACGACGTATGCACCGTAAATCTGAACGCTTACGGTGCATACGTATACTAAGGATTACACCCAGGGAAAAATGTGTTAGACACGATCTTGGACACCTGCCCCCGCGTGGCCTGGCTATTCGGCCTGAAGTATGGCCTGTCATCAGGTGGCACGCACGGCTCCCCACCCCCTCCGCACGGATAGCCACTCATCACTCCCAGGTTGGCTAGCTGCTGGGTGTACGTGTAGAACGTAGATCCAGGCGCCACATCCTCGAACCTCTGCACGCCAGGCGGGTCCGTGATACCTGCCGATATAGCCACTATCTTCGATATTTGCCCCCTGGTAGCGTTGTTGTTCGGCCTGAAGTACGGCCTGTTATCGGGTGGCACGCACGGCTCCCCCTCCCCTCCGCACGGGTAACCACTCATCACACCCCTCGCTACCAGCCTCTCTATGAACTCATAGAACGTAGAGCCTGCCGGTACGTCCTCGAACGTCTGCCCCGACACAGGTTCCCCGAAGCCCGCCGCGTTGGACACCACCTTGGAAAGCTGCCCCCTGGTGATGTTGGCGGACGGTCGGAAGTAGGGATAGTTGGTGGGTGGCACGCAAGGCTCGCCTGTCCCACCACAGGGGTAGCCTGAGAGGAAGCCCTGGCAAGCCAGGCACCGCACGAAGCTGTAGAACGTGCTCCCATCCGGCACGTCCTCGAATTGGAGCGCGCAAGCGCCCGGCGTGGAGGTAGCTGTAGCGGTCGTAACCGTTGCCGGGGTGTTAGTGCGCGTGGAGGTGGCCGACCCGCCAGCTTGCGTAGTAGGAGTGCGTGTGGGGCTGGCAACCGGGGCTGTAGGGGTCAACGTCGGAGTAGGGCCGGTAATTATGCCCCGGTCGATGTAGAACTCGCCGGAGCGCACCATTTCCGCCCTGGTATCCAGCCATGATGCAATAGCAAAATTGGGGCCATACGCCAGGCCTTTGCGGTACCCCAGGTCATCTATACCCTTCACGTCCTGTACGTAGTCCGGGTTACTCGATACATCGCTGACCCGCTGGTTGGCGCTCCAGGTAACCCCACCGTCCGTCGACTCGGTGTAGGAGAGGTCATACAACTTATGGTCCGGGTCGTATCGCCGGTCGTAAAAGCTGACCCCAATAGTGCCGTTGCCGGCCACCGCAATCGTGGGCATGAACTGGTCCGCCCCGTTCCCCATCGCATCATCATTGATCCGCACGGGTGCCGACCATGTGAGGCCGCCATCGGTGGTCCTGCTGAACGCTACGTCCGAGTGATCGGCCTGGCTACTTGAGCACGACGTATAAGTGCTTTCCCAGCGGCCATCGTGCCACACAGCGTACACCGTATTGGGGTTGGTGGGCGACACAGCAATGGCCGGGATATGGTTGACTCGGATCATCGCGCAAAAACTGGTGGATACCCCCTGTAGAGTCAACTCGCGACTCTTAAAATCGGGGCCGCCTATCGCGTCGATAGGCGCGCCTGAAATCAGCCTGTCCGTGCCCCAGGTGACCCCACCGTCGGTGCTGCGATCGACATAAAGCTCAGGGCTATTGAAGATTATATTGTCCGGCCTCACCTCAAACGCGACGTAAATCGTCCCATCCGAGGCAATGGCTGCGACGTCACCGCGTGAATAGGAGTAAATGTGGTTGGGGTCCGATACCTGCACCACCGGACTCCAGGTAACGCCTCCGTCGCGCGAGTAGTTGCCTTTTATGCCCTCGTAGCCCGGCAAGGAATTGGTCGTAAGCTCGTAAAATATGTATGCGCTGCCGGCATTGGGTCCCGACAGCCGCTTATCCACGGCTAACGTCGAAAAGTAGAAGGTCTCTTCGTAAGTGTGGGAGACGACCGGCACCGGCGTGCTCAAGGTAATGCCATTCGTAGAGGTGTAGAGCATAATCGAGGCGAAAGTATCGGATACGGCCAGGGTCGAGTAGTAACTTGTGCCTCTGCCATCAAAAGCCACGTTATCGCTGCCACCCACGTACATCCCGTTCGGGTATGTGATACCTCCCACAGTCCATGTCAGCCCCCCATCCGTACTGTTCGCATAGCGAGACTCCGACAGGCCGTTCATGAATAAGAAAGCAGCGACCACGTGGCCGGGGTTCGTCGGATCGACGGCTATCATATGGTCCTTACGCCGCCCACCCTCTGGACCGTCAGGATCCACGTTGATGTCCACTCCCCAGGTCACCGAGAAGACGCTGCCTGGTGTGGTCGCACCGGCGAATGCCGGGTGCGCGTTGCCCGCCGCTACAGGCCCCGTGCCGGTGAAGGCAAACGCCAGGGCCAGCAGAGAGAGGAAAAGTAGGCAAACTGCGGCCACATGGGGAGAATAAAAGGGTCGAGACATCCGGTCCATGCCTTTCCAATCACATACGCTGCTCTATCGTAATATCGCTTGGAGCGTCTTATTATACCACGCACACCGACCCACTAATCAAGACCGAGACGGCTTCGCATATGCGAAGCCGTCTCGAAGGTCTGCCCATTTCGCTATCGTCAGGGGATTAGCGGCCTATCTTCCTGCGCGATTTGCGAACAGCCTGGAAAGGTTACTCGTTAGAGGAGGGAACAGGGGCGAGGTAGATGTCCTCGTTGTTGTTGCGTGTGTCTGTCCACACTACGTACACTCCCCCATCCCCACTTGCCAATGCGAAGTAGTCCCCTATCAACTGCCCCTGCA
>JBAURA010000381.1:0-4894 GCA_049580985.1 Chloroflexia bacterium | reverse complement strand
GAATGACAACCTCTGAGTTAGTGCGTGAGAGGGAACCTTTTACCCTCATCAAGACCCTTTGTGCTCTTACCTTGATGCACATAAGGCACCTTTCCGACCGCCCTACTTTTATAGCAACAGGGCCATGATCGCCTTCTGGACGTGGAGGCGGTTTTCGGCTTCGTCGAAGACTACGGAGTGGGCGCTGTCCATCACTTCGTCGGTGATCTCCTGGCCGCGATGGGCAGGCAAGCAGTGCATGACGAGGGGGAAGCCGCCCGCCTGCACCACCATCGCCTTGTTCACCTGGTAAGGCTTGAAGTTGCGCGCGCGTGCTTCGGCCTCCGCTTCCTGTCCCATGCTGGCCCAGGTGTCTGTGTATAGCACGTCGCTGCCCGCCACGTCCATAGGGTCGTCGGTGAAGCGCAATTGAGCGCCGGTGCGGGCAGCGTCGGCGCGGGCGGTCTGGACGTATTGCGAGGCGACTTCGTAGCCGCTTGGGCAGATGAGGGTGCAGTTCATGCCCACCCGTGCCGCAGCCAGGAGCAAGGAGGAGGCCACGTTGTTGCCGTCGCCTATGTAGGTGAGATTGACCCCCTCGACCTTCCCTTTCTTCTCCCAGATGGTGAAGAGGTCGGTGAGCGCCTGGCACGGGTGCTCGCTATCGGAGAGGCCGTTGATTACAGGCACACCCGCATACTCGGCAAGCGCCTCCACATCTTTGTGAGCGAACACACGGGCCATAACGCCGTCCACCATTCTGCCGAGCACGCGGGCTACATCGGGCACGCTTTCGCGCTTCCCAAGCTGGATGTGATCGGGGCCAAGGAAGAGCGCGTGCCCGCCCAACTGCGACATGCCGGTCTCGAAGCTGACCTGTGTGCGCAACGAAGGCTTCTGGAAGATCATCGCCAGCTGCTTTCCCTCCAATATGCGATGCGGTTGCCCGGTCTTCTGCTTCATCTTGAGCTGCGCGGCCAGCTGCCATACATCCCAGATCTCCTCCACCGAAAAATCCGCCACCGAGACGAAGCTGCGGCCCTTCATGCTGACTGCCATGTGCTCTCCTTCTTTGACGAGTGACGAGTGACGAGTAATCGCTAAACACTCGTCACTCGTCACTTGTTACGTACCACGTGCGTGCCTGTCTTGCCCTCCAATGCGGAGAGGGCGCTTTGTAGCTGAGTGATTATGGCTTCCGTGCCGCCCGATTCTACGAAGTCCACGGCGGCCCGCACCTTGGGGCCCATGCTGCCTGCGGCGAAGTGGCCTTCGGCTATGTATTGCTTCATCTCATCGAGGGTCACCGTGTCGAGGTTACGCTGGTTGGGTTCGCGGAAGTTGATGGCGGCGCGTTCCACGTCGGTGAGTATGAGGAGGCGGTCGGCGTCCAGGCGTTGCGCGAGGAGCGACGCGCCGAGGTCTTTATCTATGACCGCTTCCACCCCATGCAGTAATCCAGCGGCGTCCCGCATGACGGGGATGCCGCCGCCTCCTGAGCAGATGACCAGCGCGCCGGCATTGACCAGCGTGCGTATCGCATAGATCTCGGCGATAGCGGCGGGCTGAGGCGATGGCACCACGCGGCGGTAGCCCCTGCCGCTATCCTCGATGATGGTGTAGCCTTTGGCGCGTAGCCCTGCTGCTTCGCCAGCGGTGTAGAAGGGGCCGATTGGCTTAGTGGGGCTGCTGAAGGCCGGGTCGTTGGGGTCGATCACCACCTGGGTGACCACCGTAGCCACCGGCCAGGGGCGTCCGCGCGTGCGCAGCTCGTTCTGTAGAGATTGCTGCATCATATAGCCGATCGCGCCCTGGGTCATGGCCCCGGCCACATCCATCGGCATCGAGGGGATCCCCGACGAGGCTTCGGCGGCGGCCTGTTGGAGCAGGACCGTGCCCACCTGGGGGCCGTTCCCGTGCGTAAGGACCACGCGATAGCCCCTATCCGCAAGCTCGGCGACGGAGGCCATAGCGCGAGACACGTTGGCAAGCTGCTCCTCATAGGTGCCCTTCTCGCCGGACCGCTGGATGGCGTTCCCCCCCAGGGCGACCACCAGGGTCTCTATATAGTTCCGCTCCTCCACGCTTTGTTGGTCGGACAACGGTGTCTTCCTTGGTTCCTGGTTATGGACGGTGGACGATGGACGATGGACGATGGACTGGACGGTGGACGATACAATAGCAGGAGCTAATCCCGCATATTTGTTGGGCGCGGTATTAGGCGCGCCCAATCACCAATTATAGCAGAATGGACAAGGCGGGTGAGGTCATTTACACTGGTAGGGGCAAATCGGAAATAGAAGGTGGCGCGTAAACTTAATGGCTATGTAATAACTGTATGAGAGTTTGTAACCTTCAAGAGCTATCATGTAATAGGGTTTGTCGTATGGCGCGATCCGGATAGAGACGGGGGATAACATGGAAACTGCGATAGAGATGCAAGGCGCTAAGCGCACTTCGGTGGCGCGGCTGCGTGGGGGCTTCGGGGCCGGCGTGGGAGCGTCCATCGCTATGATGGGGGTCATGGCGCTGCTTCGCTTCACTACCAACACGACTTCGATACCGGAGTTGATGGAAGATGGTTTGCTGCGGCTGGTGGATGGGAAAACGAAGTCCGACATAATCAACGCGCTGGGCGTGGGGGGGAAGGCGCTGCTGCTGGTATCGGTTGTCGAAGGCACGCTCCTGCTTGGGGGGCTGCTGGGTTGGTTCTTCACGCGATTCTGGCCGCACGAGCGGTTCGCCGGCATGTCGAAGTGGGTGTCGGGACTGCTGTACGGGCTGGTTGTAGGGCTGGGCTTGAACGCGATATTCCTGCCGGTCATGGGCCAGGGGTTCTTCGGCTCGACGGCGCTTTCGACTACGGCCCCGCCTGAGATAGCCGAGACGTTGTACGGGTCGAAGCTGGCTCCCCTTGGGCTGCCGGCTTTCCTGAGCATGTTCGTATTGAGCCTGGTGTTCGGGCTGGCGCTTGTGTCGCTCCTGCGGAAGCGAGCCGTGTCTGTTGCGACGGGCGACGGAGCGGGCGTGATACCTGTGGATGGGCCGGAACAGCCTGAGCGACGTAACTTCGTGAAGGTGCTGGGGGGTGGCGCGCTGGCGCTCTTTGGCGGCGGGGCGCTGTGGGTGGTGATACGGCAGGCATTGGAAGCGCCTCCCGTGGCGGGGGTGCAGGAGGTGGACATCGCGGGGGGCACGGGGCCGACGCCCACGCCCGATGCGAGGGCACCGCAGAACGAGATCAGGGCCACGCCCGCGCCTCCTGAGCGCTTTGTGGACGTGAAGGCCAGGCTCGTGCCTGAGATCACGCCCACGGAGAATTTCTATATTACCACCAAGAACATCATCGACCCGACGGTGGACGGCGCGACCTGGACGCTGAAGTTCACCGGGCTGGTGGAGAACCCGTATTCGATCACCCTGGCCGACCTCAAGCAGATGGAGGCGCAGGAGCGGACCGAAACGCTGGCTTGCATCAGCAACCCGGTGGGGGGCGACCTGATCGGCAACGGCAAGTGGAGGGGCGTGGACTTCACGGAGATGCTGAGGAAGGCGAAGCCGAGGGGGAATGCCACGGAGGTGATCCTGCGGGCGGCGGACGGATATACAGACAGCATTACGCTGGACGTGGGGCTGCAAAACGGCTGCTTCCTGGCTTACGAGATGAACGGGACGGCGCTGACGCAGAAGCACGGCTACCCGGCGCGGCTGCTGGTGCCCAATATCTATGGCATGAAGAACGTGAAGTGGATCACCGAGGTTGAGCTTGCGAGCCAGGACCACAAGGGGTACTGGGAGTCGCAGGGGTGGAGCGACAGCGCCGTGTATATGACGATGTCGCGGATCGATTACCCGGAGAACAAGCTGGCCTCGGGGCCGGTGTACGTCGGCGGGGTGGCGTTCGCGGGGAGCCGGGGCATACAGCGCGTGGAGGTGAGCACCGACGGCGGCAAGTCGTGGGGCGACGCGACCCTGCGCCCATCGCTCGGTAAGGACACCTGGACCCAGTGGGCATACCCCTGGATCGCCACATCGGGCGAGCACAAGCTGCTGGTGAGGGCCACGGATGGCACGGGCCAGCTACAGACAGCGAAGCCGGCGGGCACTTACCCCGACGGCGCGACCGGCTGGCATAGCAAGACGGTGCTGATCGGGTAGTAAGGGTGAAGGCGGAAGAGGAGGCCCTGAGTGCGATGCTCGGGGTCTATTAGGCTGAGTAGCTTTGTAGTTGCTCGTTGGTGAGTGCCTCCTGTAAAGTCATGAGGAGCCAGTGGTAGCCGAAGGGGTCGTTTTATTTTCACCGCAGAGACGCGGAGAACGCAGAGGTACGCAGAGGTTATTTTGGATTTTTGATTGCGGAAACGCTAGTAGGCAATGAAAGCGAAGGTTGCGAAGGAGGGTGTGTTGAAATCGCGGAGAAGGGGAGGGGCGGAGAACGCGGAGGGTTATTTTGTATTTTTGATTGCGGATTTAGTTTTTCACCGCAGAGAACGCAGAGGGCGCAGAGGTTGTTTTGGATTTTGGATTTTGGATTCTGGGTACGGAAGGGAGGGTGCATAGGGGTTGTGGGTCCTATGCACCCTTGTTCCTTTGGTTTCCCTTGTTATTTAGTTGTTGCCGGGTAGAGGGCGGATATGGGGACCCGCCCCTACACGGGCATGGTGGGGTTGGCTTTCAGGAAGGGTGTCCCTGTGGCGCAACTGGTCCGTGTTCCGCGTGGGCGTAGTGGCCTAACACCTACCGAGGCTACTGCCGCTCGTTATACTCCTACCGATACTAGGGGTATTGGTATGGTGAGCAGCCTACGCTTATTGCCTTCTGCGTAGGGTAGCCAGGTGTGGACGTGACACGATGGCACGTAGGTTGGGCTACGCTTATCACGCTCGTGTATTCGCTAGTCTCTATGTTCAGGTGA
>JBAURA010000380.1:0-7793 GCA_049580985.1 Chloroflexia bacterium | reverse complement strand
GGGGTAAGGAGAGAGGGCGGGCACGGGGACCCGCCCCTACGATTGCTATACCTCTTTGGGAAAGAGAGCAGGAAATGAAGAATTTGTTCACAAGAACTAACCTTACATGGTTCTTCCTGGCAGCCATAGTCTGTGGAACATTCGCTATCATCTGGATACTAGCCACGGCGAACGTGCCGCCCGCCAATGCGGTGCTGATCGAGAAGGCAGGCGCGGGAAACGTGGGCAGAGGAGGCCTGGGTATGCCTGCCTCTGCCGGCGACGACGCCAGGCCAACCGCTACCACCCGCACGATCCACTTCGAAGGCGATAACGGCGGAGGCCAGGAGGGAATTGCCCAATATACCCCCGGCACCATCCTGGGCGCGCCCACCCCTACTATCGCCACGATCACCGTCTACGTAAGCGGAGCCGTCGCCAGGCCTGACGTCTACACGTTGGCGGCGGGCGCTCGCGTGCAAGATGCCATATCGGCTGCGGGAGGAGCGCTGATCCAGGCCGACCTCGATGGCCTAAACTTGGCCCAACGGCTCGCCGACGAAGCGCACGTGATGATAGGGCGCAGGGACGAAGGCACAAAGTCGAGCGTGCAACAGCCCGCCGCCGGCATAGAGGCGATGCCGAACGCGCCCGCCGCCGGGCAGTCAGGCTCGCAGGCCACCGGGCCGGAGCCTACCCCATCCGCTCCCATCGACATCAACACCGCCACCGCCGCCGAGCTTGAAGCGCTCCCAGGCGTAGGCCCCTCCCTCGCCGCCCGCATCGTCACCGACCGCCAGAAGTACGGCCCCTACCGCTCCATAGAAGACCTCACCCGCGTGACCGGCATCAAAGAAGGCATCCTCTCGAAGATCAGACCATATATCACAGTAGGGGAATAGACCATCATGAGTCGGGTCAAGCTGCTGCCACTGTTGGCGGGTGTGGGTTTAGCTGCGCTCGTGCTCCTCTGGGTGTACTTCCAAACTAACACTCCCGCGTTTGCCCCCACCGCCCCTAGTCCAACCTCTACTGCCGAGCCGGCCTTACAGAAAGTGGTCGCCACTCCTCCTACAGTGTCTGTTACCGACTCTGCTGATGCTATGGCCCTGCTGGAGCAACGTCCATTAGACCTGCCGGCGCTGGCCCCTGGCGAACCCTGCCCAACAAGCAAGGGTAGCAGAAACACCGTGCCTCCAGAGCCATACATATTCTGTGCTACCTGCCTCTGGTTCGGAACCGGACCCACTTACCTCGCGTTGGGGTGGCACGACAACATCCGCGAGGATGCCACGTTCAGTCTTGACCATGTCCCATACGAGGAAGGTTTTTACGATGCGAAGTCGCCCTGGGTGAGCAAGCCTGATTACAGCGGACCTATACGGGTAAGAGGCCGGCAACTCAACGGGAACGGCGAGAACAAAGTGCTCTTTCGGCAAGGTGGGTTCCCCGCCACGGGAGATCTGCGACTTGCTGCATACGGTGGCCCAAACTCAACACAGTGGTCCTTCTGGCCCGCAAGCTTGTCGGTGTCTGGCCCAGGCTGCTACGGGATACAGATAGACACCCTCCTCGGCTCCGACAGGATTATCTTCGAAGCAACCACGAGCGCATCCGATCCCACACCCACCCCTTAAGCAAGCCATCACGGTCCACCG
This sequence comes from Chloroflexia bacterium, assembly GCA_049580985.1. Lineage (GTDB taxonomy): Bacteria > Chloroflexota > Chloroflexia > QHBQ01 > JADMIH01 > JADMIH01. The sequence continues at coordinate 6,156 of JBAURA010000380.1, read as the reverse complement.
TCTACCGTCTACCGTCCACCCTGCAACCCCCGCCACGCGAGCAGCGTAGTTAATACCGGCAGGCTGTCCTGCCCCACGCAGGTGTGATACAATGTGTGGGCAGAAGTTCACTGCTTTCAGGCACAACAACCCATTCGCGTTTCGTGTTTTCGCGTTTCGCGCACCAACTATCAAGCACGACCAACTGGAGGATACACACGTGTCAATCTTGACCCGGATCGCGACCCTTATCTCCGCCAATATCAACGCCATGATCGATGCCTCGGAGGACCCCGAGAAGATGGTGAACGAGTACCTGCGCCAGATGCGCGCGGAGCTTTCCGAGGCCCGCGCCGCTACCGCTATGGCGATGGCCGACGAGACCCGCCTCCGCTCGCAGTACGAGCGCAACAAAGCCGAGTCCGAAGAGTGGCAGCGCAAAGCCGAGATCGCCGTCCAGCGCGACGACGACGAGCTGGCCCGCGAAGCCCTCAACAGGCGCGCCACCGCCCAGAAGCTGACCGACAGCTATTACACCCAGTGGGACAGCCAGCACGACCAGGTGGGCGAGCTACGCGAAGCCCTCGCCAAGCTGGAAGCCAAGATCTCGGAAGCCGATGCCAAGCGCGAGCTTATCATCGCCAAGCAGCGCCGCGCCGCCACCCAGGAGGCGATCAACACCGCCCTCCAGAGCGTGCAGGGCGTCAATGCCGACCAGTCGCTAGAGCGCATGGAAGATAAGGTGGACCAGGACCTGGCCCGCGCCCAGGCCGAAGCCGACCTGGCAGGCCAGGACATGGACAGCCGCTTCGCCGACCTCGAACGCCAGGCCCAGGTAGACACCGACCTGGCAGAGTTGAAGAAGAAGTTCGGGAAAGAGTAGAACGAGTGCGGAATGCGGAGTGCGGAATGCGGAGTATCAAGAATACTCCATTCTCCAGATGAGAATAAACATTCCGCATTCCACATTCCACATTCCGCACTTCCAAGATGCGTCGTAGAAACCTGGTCATCTTCGTCTTCTTCCTGCTGATCGCGGGGGGAGTGGTCGCCAGCCAATACATTTTCCAGTGGTCGCCGGGGTCGTTCGTCAACCCCAGGCCGCCGCTCAACATCAGCGTTCTCTACTCAGCCGAATTGCGCGCCTGGCTACAGCCCGCCACCGACGCCTTCAACGCCCAGAACAAGAAGGTAGGCGATCAGGCGGTGCAGGTAACCATCGAGACCCTGGACGACGGTGCGGCCCTCCGCGAGATCATATCAGGCAGGCGCACCCCCACTGCCTGGATACCCGCCTCCACCATCTGGGTCAACCTCCTCAACCAGCAGTGGCGTGCCAATCATGCAAGCGATCTCCTCTTGCGCTCCGGCGAGTACGGCACAACGCCCATGGCCCTCACCCCCATGGTGTTCGTCATGTTCGCCGAAAGGGCCACCGCCTTCACCAATGGGCGCGCGGTTGACTGGAACGAGATCCAGCAGGCCGTGACTAACCCGGAGGGGTGGAAAGCGCTCGGCGGTGAGGAGGACTGGGGACGGGTCAAGTACAGCCAGACCGATCCTTCCACCTCCAACGCGGGGCTGCTGGCCGCCACCCTCGCCACCTACACCTACTTCAACAAGACCGGCGGTCTCACCCCAAGCGACCTGGACAACCCGGAATACCAGCGGTGGATCGAGGGGCTGGCGAGCGGCCTGGTAGACGATACCCCGCCTACCGCCCAGCAGCAGATGGACGACGTGCTGCGCTACGGCCCCTCCAGGTACGACATAGTGAGCATCTACGAAAGCCTGGTGGTCCAGCAGATCAAGAACGCGCCCGGACGCTTCGGCACCGATCTGAAGGTCTTCTACCCACGCCTCAACATCTGGAGCGACTACCCTTTCAGTATACTGGTAGGAGAGGAGAGCACCGCCGAGGAGAAGGACGCCGCGCTCCTCTTTCGCAACTACCTCTACAGCGTGCCGATACAGGAGCAGGCGTTGGGAGCGGGCTTCCGCCCGGCCAACCCCGACGTGCCCCTCCTGACCAACGACGCGAACAACCCGTTCAACCGCTACAGAGATGTGGGCCTCGAAATCCGCATCCCACGCACGACTATCGCCGATACTCCCGCCGGCGACGTGCTAAATAGACTCATGACAGTATTCGGAAGATAATATGGATAATATGAAAGAACAGAAGGGACCGATACCACCAAACAGGCTCGCCCTGTACGCTACCCTCCAGGCCGCAACGCTGGTGGGGTGCTGGGTCGTGTTCGTCGCGCTCTGGACCTTTGCCCTCTTCAACTACGACCTGGGCGATGCCGAGTGGTGGCTGCTGGTAGGGGTGGCGTGCATGGGCGTGTACGGCCTGCGCCCAAGCCTGGAACGAGCGATAGACACGGCCTGGCTGGGCGACGTCAAGAATTCCACGGCCCTGGCCGAGCGCGTAGCCCAGCTACGCCCCATCAAGCGCCGCATCGACGTCTTCTTCTCCGTTGGAGTGGTGGCTCTCTTCATCTTCGGCCTGATAGTCTGGGGCATCCTGATAGCCCTAGGCATCATCGGCCCCGACTCGTTTTAACGGACGATAGCCGATAGGAGCGTAAAACGCAAAACGCAAAACGTAAACGATGATTACCGTCTACCGTCCACCGTCCATCGTCCATCGTCCATCGTCCATCGTCCATCCTCAGTAGTCAGCAAGTGAAACAAACAAGCCTCCAACCCCCAGATCAAGGCCAGAAGTTCAGGATACTGCTCCTGAACGCTTTGACGCGGCCTCTTTCGGGGGCGGTGGTGGCGATTACCCTGGTCGTCGGCTTGCTGGTCAACCCCTGGTTCTTCCTGGTGGGTGGGGCCTTCTATGCGTTCCTGGTGTGGAGCACGCTCCAGGACGCGCAGGAGTCGAAGCAGGTGCTGAACGAGGTGCTTTACCCTGGGCGCACGCGCAAGCTCGACCTCGGCAAGCTCCAGGGCAGCTACCGCCAGGCGATCCAACGCGCCCTCGCCACGCGCAAAAAGATCGAGACCGCCGTCGCCGAGACCGACGACCCCGGCATCCGCAGAGCGCTCACCGACTCCACCGACAACCTGGACGAGCTTACGGGCACGATCTACGACCTCGCCCTCAAAGCCCAGAGCGTGCAGAGCGCCCTCCAGGGCTACAGCGTGGATACCGCTAGCGTGCAGTCGGACATCATGCGCCTGGAAAACCTGGTCAAGAACACGGCGGACGACTTCGCGCGCAGCCAGTACCAGGCTACTCTAGACGGCAAGCGCCAGCAGCAGCAAAACTACCGCGACACCACCGAAGCCCTCAACCGCTGGCACGCCCAACTCGATAACGCCCTCTCCACCCTCGATACCATCCTCTCCCAGGTGCTCCGCATCCGCTCGTCCGAGGTCCTCAGCCTCTCCTCGGCCACCGACGAAGTATCGACCAGCCTGCGCGACCAGGTAGACCAACTGAAGGCCACATCAGACGCGCTCGACAGCGTATACGGGTTAAGCCAATGAAGAAGCGAGTACTGACGGTGGACGGTGGACGGTGGACGGTGGGCGAACTCCTACCTCATGCGTTATACGTCATGCGTCATAATCTCCTCGCGTTTCGCGTTTTGCGTTTTGCGCCCAGCTCATCCACCGTCCACCGTCCACCGTCCACCGTCCGCATAGCCCTCGCCCTCCTTCTACTCCTCCTCGCCGCCTGCGACTCAGGCCCTCAGCCCACGCCCACCTTCACAGGTGTGATCAAGGTCGGTGTGGCCGCGCCTTACACGGGCGACACGGCGGATGGCGGCATCCAGATATGGCAGGGCGCGCAACTGGCCGCCGACGAGGTGAACGCGCGGGGCGGCATCCTGGGTAACAAGATCGAGATCGTGCCCGCCGATGACGCGGCCAACCCAGGCAAGGCGCAGGAGATCGCCAACAGCCTCATTTCGCAGGGGGTGGTAGCCGTCGTGGGGCACAAGGATAGCGGTGTATCCATCCCCGCATCCGCCGTTTACAATGCCGCCGGCATAGTGCAGATCACCCCCACCTCAAGCAATCCGACCCTCACCGACCAGGGCTACGACACCGTATTCCGCGTCTGCCCTGTAGACAAGACGCAGGGGCCTGTGCTGGCCGAGTTCATGATCGAAACGCAGGGGCTGAAACAGATCGCGGTGATATACGCCAACACCGCATACGGCATGGGCCTGCGCGACGAATTCGAGCGGCGGGCCGGGGAGCTAGGCGTCACCCCCATCGCCTCCGAGCAGATCACGCGTGGCGACAAGGATTTCACGGCCACCCTGCAAAAGATACAGCCTCTGTCCCCACAGGCCATCTTCTACGCGGGCAGCCTGCCGGAAGCCATAATCATCGTCCAGCAGATGAAGGAGCTGGAGCTTAAAGCCACGTTCGTGGGCGGCGACACCCTCTTTCAACCAGAATTCATAGTGCAGACCGGCTCGGCCTCCGACGGCGCGTACATCTCATCCTTCTTCCCCGACATGCTACAGGCAAGCGGCCAGGCTGAGAAGAACTGGGTCGCCCAGTACCGCGACACCTTCAAGCGCAACCCCGGCGGCAACTCGTCAGGCGGCTACGTGGCGGCCATGTCGATCTTCCAGGCGATGAAGAACGCCAACTCCACCGATCCCACCCAGGTAAAGGCAGCCATGAAGTCCCTCGACATGGAGAGCTTCATAGGCCGCATCGCCTTCGATCAGAAAGGCGACCTCCAGGACCAGCGCGCCCACCTGCGCCTGTTCCAGGTGAAAGACGGGGCGTTTCTGCCGGTGCCCTAGGACGCGAGACGGGAAACGCGAAACGCGAGCTTCTACTGAGCTTGTTCTATGAGCAATCAGGAAGAGATAAAAGGCTACAAGCGTTGGGAGGAGACTGTGTCGAGCCATATTAAGGCAGACTCAGTCTGGAGAGTAGAAGCATATCGGCTATCGCTATTCGCAGGTGAGCTTGGTTGGCACGATACTGAGAAGCTAATTGCCAATCATCATATGAGAGGTGTAGCCGATCAATTGTACCGTGCCTTGGGTTCGATTAGCGCGAATATCGCCGAAGGTTACAGCCGCGGCACCAGCAAAGACCGTGCCCATTTTTATGAGTATGCACTCGGATCGGCGAGAGAAAGCCTTACTTGGTACCACCACACCAAACACATACTCTCAGAACAGGCACTAAATCATCGAATGGAACTACTGACCCAAATCATCCGCCTGCTCCTCGTGATGGTCCCTCAACAAAGAGGCAGAACGATCAGAGAAGACGGCGTCGACTACACACCAGACAGCACACAATAAACAACATAGTCACGCCTCACGCCTCACGTTTCGCGTTTCGCGCCTCGCGTTTTACCCCTCCTTCTCCATCTCGCTAGCCAGCATAATCGCCTCGGCAACTTCCCGCATCGTCTTGCGCGTGTCCATGCTGCGCTTCTGGATGCGGCGGAAAGCATCGGCTTCCGACAGGTTGAAGCGGTCCATGAGGAATCCCTTGGCGCGGTCTATCACCTTGCGCGCCTCCAACGCCTCCTTCAGGTCGCCCAATTCCTTCTGTAGCTGCTGGAATTCGCGGAACCTGCCCAGCGTCACCTCGATGGCGGGGCCAAGCTGCGCTTCGCGGAACGGCTTCACCAGGTAGCCCACCACGCCCGCCTGGGTCGCCCTCTGCACCAATTCCGGCTCGCTGTAAGCCGTCAGCAGCAGCACAGGCGCAATCGTCTCTTGCGTCAGCACCCGCGCGGCCTCGATGCCGTCCATCTCCGGCATCCTGATGTCCATGATCACCAGTTCGGGACGCAGATCGCGCGCCAGCGCCACCACGTTCCTGCCGTCGGCGGCCTCGCCCACCACCTGGTAATTCAGGTCGGTGAGCATCTCCCGCAGGTCCATGCGAATAATCGGATCGTCGTCCGCGATCACGACCCTGGTGCCCGCTCTCGTCCCAGTCGCTGCCATAACACACTCTCCTCCAATAAATAATCCTCAATTATAGCATGTATACGCGACCGGGCGCGGACCCGCAAGTCACATGCCGCCGCTGCCGCCGGGCTTTGAGCCCAACAACAAAGCCGGCAATCGTACAAGATTGCCGGCTCCATGCTAAGAAACCCGTAGGGGCACCCCTTGTGGGTGCCCTCTTCAAGCGAGATACAACTCTTCGGAGAGGGCACCCACAAGG
>JBAURA010000379.1:0-2780 GCA_049580985.1 Chloroflexia bacterium | reverse complement strand
CGGTGACATCTAGGGATCAGGGATCAGGGATCAGGGATCGGGGATCAGGGATCAGGGATCAGGGATCAGTTGGCGGTTTATCGGAAACAGTCGCCCTTGTCAAGCGGTAGATTCAACGCAGAGAAAGCAGAGGTAAGGGAGGTAAGCAGAGTTTTCTTATTTACTTTCTCTAATTCTCTGCTTTCCTCTGTTATCTCTGCTTCCTCTGCGTTGAATCTACACTACAGTTAGGTAAACACTATCCATCTAACTACCCAGTTCCTACGAATCCCTGATCCCCGATCCCTGATCCCCGATCCCTGATCCCCGATCCCTGATCCCTGATCCCTGATCCCCATGCGATACACCAAAGTCGTAGCCTATATCACTCGCCTCGGTAAGACCGGCAGGCCGGAGTTGCTGGTGTTCGAGCACCGGGATTACCCGGAGGCAGGCACGCAGGTCCCTGCCGGCACGGTTGACCAGGATGAACCCGTGGAAGAGGCGCTACACCGCGAGATCGAGGAGGAGACCGGCCTACGCGGCTGCGAGATAATAGCGAAGCTCACCGTTTACGAGTGGGAACACCCTGTTAGCCACAACATGCACGAGCGGCACGTCTACCACCTGGCGGCCCCGGAAGGTACATCCGACCAATGGGCCTGGATCGAAACAAGCGGCGGCCTGGTCCCGGAACACGAGGGATATGTCTTCCTGTTCAGATGGGCTTCACTCGACGGTGATATAAAACTGGCGGGGAACCAGGGGGATTATCTACACCTGATCCGCTACGAATCGACGTGCGGCCCGTAGCCTATCGCCCTGGCGGCGGTGGCCGCGAAGACGTGCTCCGTCCCCTTCGACATGAGCGCGAAGGCGCACTCGGATAGAGTTGCACCGGTAGTGCAGACGTCGTCTACCAGCAACACGCGGAGAGGCGCGACCTCGCCAGGCCACTCGAATGCGTCACGCACGTTCTCGACGCGCTCGTCCGCGTCCAACCCGACCTGCGAGCGGGTTGCTTTCACGCGCACCAGCCTTTGCTCCACCGGCCACCCGGTAATCTTGCCCAGCACACTCGCCAGCAGTTCCGCCTGGTTATACCCGCGCATCCGCTTCTTGCTGGGGTGCAGCGGCACAGGCACAAGCACCGGCGGCTCCCCATCTTCCGCCACCCACCTGGGGTCTCTCGCCAGCGCATCGGAGATCAACGCGGCTAGTGGCTTCGCCAACGGGCTATCGCTCTCGTACTTGAATCTGTGGATGGCCTCGCGCAAAGGCCCGCCAAACGCTCCCCCACAGATCAACGCCTCGATCCGCTCGACACTATGCGGACCTTCCTCAACGGGCGCAATACCCACCCGGCAATCGTCGCAGAGCAAAGTGCCCCGCCTGCCGCAACCCCCACATCGAGGCGGATAGACTATATCGAGCAGAAAATCCCAGGCTCGCGGCACCCACGCCAGGGCAGGCGCTGTCTTACTCATGTAAAACTCTATAAAACCTGGCGAACCCTGGCGCTCCTGGCTTCTTGGTGGTTCCGCCTCTCGCGTTTCGCGCCTCGCGTCACCCCCCGATGTGCGACATCTCTACCCTGGGGGCGCGCGCCGTCTCTTCCGTGCGGATCTCCGAGTAGCGGTCGGCGCGTTTGCGCCAGATCGTGCCTACCCTGTGCGTTATCTCTTCGTCGCTCTTGCCGCCACGCAGCAAGGCGCGCAAATCGTGGCCGAACGCCCCGAACAGGCATGTATAGAGCAGCCCCTCCGACGAAAGGCGCGCCCGCGTGCAATTGCCGCAGAACGGCTGCGTCACCGACGAGATGATCCCGATCTCGCCCTCCCCATCCACATACCTGTACCGTTGCGCTACTTCTCCCTTGTAGTTAGGGTCAACAGGCTCGATACACAAGGCAGAATCGACCAGGCGCACGATCTCGGCGGCCCCTACCACGTCGTCCAGCCGCCAGCCGTTGGTGGCCCCTACGTCCATATACTCGATGAAGCGCAGTATGATCCCCGTGCCCTTGAAATAACGCGCCATGGGCAGGATGGAACCCTCGTTCACCCCGCGCTTCACTACCATGTTGACCTTGATCGGCCACAGACCGGCAGCGCGCGCGGCATCGATCCCCTCAAGCACCCTCTGCACCGGGAAATCGACGTCGTTCATCGACATGAATACGTCATTGTCCAGCGAGTCGAGGCTGACCGTCACCCGGTTCAAGCCTGCATCCTTCAGCGCCCGCGCCTTCCGCGTCAACAATGAGCCGTTGGTAGTGAGCGTCAGGTCCTTAAGGCCGGGGAGAGGGGCAAGCATGCCAATCAGCCGCTCGATATCCCGCCGCACCAGTGGCTCGCCCCCCGTGATCCTGAGCTTCTCCACCCCTAACCCGATGAAAATGCGCGCCAGCCGCGCGATCTCCTCAAAGCTGAGCAGCGCCGAGGCAGGCAGGAACTTGAAGTCGCGCCCGAACACCTCTTTCGGCATACAGTAGGTACACCGGAAGTTACACCGATCCGTCACCGAAATACGGAGATCGTGCAGAGGCCGGTTTAGCGCGTCCATTGGTCCAGGGTACATATAATAATTATACCACGGACGATGGACGATGGACGATGGACGATGGACGGTGGACGATATGGAATGCGATCCCAGTCAGGTCTGTTGGGGACGGTTTATTGGGGACGGCTTAATTGAAACAGACACCGCCCGGACAATAAATTGTCGGGCTACGCAAACGAAGTCCGCATGGCGGACTACTCTGCCAAGCATTCTCGTACTCATAAGGCATGAGGTAGGGG
>JBAURA010000378.1:0-8513 GCA_049580985.1 Chloroflexia bacterium | reverse complement strand
GCGAAGAATCTCGTCCCTCGCGCACGATCTTGGGGATACAGATTCTTCGCTTCGCTCAGAATGACAAATCCCTACTTGGGTTGATACCTTCAGGCATCGGTGTTTGGAGCAGCAACTCATTACGCATGACGCATCATCCTCAACCGGCAAGCTCACTTTTGTGAGCGTGGAAGCTTTTAGAGACAGATCAGAGTCTTAGCATAGATTGAGAGGGGAAAGAGATGGCGACAGCGGAATCGATACACGGTATGGAGATGCCGGAGCCGGCGACATCCGACGCACCCAGGCAACCCAGGCCCAACAACATCAGCGTGTTCCCGGTTGACGACCTTGCCCTCCGGCTGAGCCGCGTCCACTCCAACCCACATAACCCCCATGACGGCCTCGACGCCGACCCCCACGACCACGATCCTATGCTCCACTTCGGCTTCGGCCTGGAAGACCCTATGAGCCTCGGCATGGCCGAACTCACCGACGATGGGGCGGGCCTCCACGAAGAAGATGATGTGCACGTCGATGCCGTGCTCGACATGGAAGGGGTGAGCATAGACGACCCCGTGCGCATGTATCTGCGCGAGATAGGGCGCGTGTCGCTCCTTACCGCCGACCACGAGGTGTCGCTAGCCAAGCGCATCGAGCGCGGCGAAGCCCTAGTTGGCTTCCTGGCGGACCTGGAGTACCAGTACGGCTTCACCCCGCCGCCTGAGATCATCTGCCTGGAAGTGTACGAATCGCTCGTTACCCACTGGCGCATACTCGAAGAGGTATATAAGGCGCAGTACTCGGAGGCCGCGCCCGCCTCGCGCCGCACCCTGCTCTACTCTCTTTCGCCCGCCGACACAATCGAACCCAACCTGTTGCGTAAATTGGCTATCATCGAGGGTTGCAGCCCCGAGCGCGCCGCCGACCTGGTGCGCAACACCCTCCTCACCGCCCTCATGCTTCCTGAGCCGCTCCAACTTGCCTTCGACGCGGGGGAGTGGCCCGACAACGAGGAGCTGGCCGAGATCCTTTTAGGTATCGAGCAGAATCTAGAGCGCCACTGGAAGGAGATCACGGAGGATGGGTGCAAAGCCCGCAAGCACCTCGTAGAGGCTAACCTGCGGCTGGTGGTATCGGTCGCCAAGAAGTACACGGGGCGAGGCATGGGCCTGCTCGACTTGGTGCAGGAGGGGAACCTGGGACTGATGAAGGCGGTCGAGAAGTTCCGCTACAGCAAAGGGTTCAAGTTCTCCACTTATGCAACGTGGTGGATTCGGCAAGCGATCACCCGCGCCATCGCCGACCAGGGGCGCACGATCCGCATCCCTGTGCACATGCACGAGACGATCAACCGGGTGCTCAAGACCTCTCGCCGCCTGATGCAGGAGATCAGCCGCGACCCCACCGCCGAGGAGTTGGGCCAGGCTGTCGGCATGCCCCCGGACAGGGTGCGCGAGATCCTCAAGATCCACCAGGACCCTATCTCCCTGGAAACCCCCATCGGCGAGGAAGAGGACAGCCACCTGGGCGACTTCATCGAGGACCACAAGGCCGTCGCGCCGTCCGATGCCGCCTCCCAACGCCTCCTGCGCGAGCAGCTCAACAGTGTGCTCAACACCCTCAGCAAGCGCGAGCGCCGCGTCCTCCAGCTACGCTACGGCCTGGAAGACGGCAGGCCACGCACCCTGGAAGAGGTGGGTCGAGAGTTCAACGTCACCCGCGAGAGAATCCGCCAGATTGAGACCAAGGCCCTGCGCAAGCTGCGCCACCCCTCGCGGGCCAAGAAGCTGAAGGATTACGTGGATTAGAGATCAAGGGTTAAGATGCAAGACACTCAAGAGAGATGCTCTTAACGCTCTTGTGTTTCAGAGGGTGAACCTAATAAAACTCTGTTTATCTGCGTCCAACCTCCATGTCCCACGAGATAATGGGGTATCTTGTTAGGTGCCCTTATCAGATAATTGAGTTGCAGAGTAGCTGATTGCGAATTGCGAAACACAACGCACTTCTTGGCTCGTTCCCTGCTCGTTATATTTCCTAGGCAGACATTAGTGTAACTATTCTTTCCTTGCATTATATTAACAAGCCATTGATCCCATAACGGTTCGATGGTAGAATCACACTAAGTATCACAAAAAACCTTAGATTGGGCTTCGCAACTGGTAGGACGATGTATACATCGTCCCTATAAGCTATTTTGAAAGGCGCTCTAGTTGCAGAGGTGATAATTATGTCCACCACAGGAAAGACACCAAGAGAACGAAGCAAAGAGCTGTGGCACGAACGTTTCCTCTTTTTTAGTGATGCAATATTTGCTATTGCCATAACCTTGACCGTTCTACCAATTGTTGAGAAACTCGGGCATATACCCCCAGCTTTTGGCGAGTTCGTTCTAGCAGCCCTACCCCTGATCGCCTCATTTATAGTTACTTTCATCGTTGTCGCTCTATATTGGCGCGGTCATAGCAGACTACTCTATTATCTGGTACGCGCTGATGACTACGTAGTACTTTGGAACATGCTCTTCCTTGGTTCAGTTACCTTTTTACCTCTCTCAAGTACAGCGCTCTCTAATTCCTTCCAAGGATTCTTCGATGGGAATGCTCAGTCTGCGGCACTCTTTGCCATGTGGTATAGCGTCAATCTGCTCACCACCTCTCTGACGCTCCTGCTTCTATGGTGTCGCCTTCTATGGACACCGGCTGACAATGATTGTGAGGTACTTGCAGAACTGAAAACAGAGGATAATATAAGATATCACGGGCTAAGAATGGGCATTACATCAATAATATTCTTTCTATGCGCTTTGACGTTTCTTGTAAGTGCTATGTTAAGCACTGTAGCAACGTTCATTACCGCTGGCTTAGCAGCGATGCTATGGGTGCTAGCGATGGCCTACAATTTGGTGAACATTAGGCCCTGGCGATGGCCCCGTAAAATATCTGATTTGCCTTATAAGATAGCCGTAAATAAGCTACAGGTTCCCAAGCAGCTCGCTCCTGTAGCAGGCAAGCCAGATATGCCAAATGGAACAAAAAGTGAACAATAGTCGTAGATATCAACCGAGGAGAATTGGTTGATAATGTTATCTTTCTCGCTTTAGCCGCTGTTTTCTAATTAGGACTTGTGTACACATCTTAGGCCACTAGACTATATTTGATAATATTCCTTAATCAATGCTGAAATGACACCTTCTCGCCAGCCTCTACCGCCACATTTAGCCTGTTCTGCGGCGGCGGGTACGGGCAGTTATACCTGGGGCTGAACGCACACAGCGGGTTGTACGCTCTGTTGAAATCGAGCACGTACTCGTCTCCATCGTGCCGCTCGATGTCGAGATAGCGCCCCGCGCCATATGTCACTTTACCTGTAGTGGCGTCTTTGAAGGGCACGAATAGCTCGTCAAAGCCGAGGGGTTCGGGCACCATCCTGTAGGCCGTCAGCCTGCCTTCCTGCCCAGCCAGGTCGAAGACGAAGGTGCCGTACACGTCGAAATCGCGCATGTCGCCTATCGAGGTCTGTAGCTGCACTCTCGCCCCGGTGCCCGGCGCGTCTCGATCCAACCGCGCGGGGACGCGCCACCCTTCATCGATAGGAAACCACTTCGGCCCATCGAAGCCTTCAGGCTCGGACGCGCCCCGCCAGTTGAACTGGTTGAGGAAGTAGTCCGTGGCTTCTTCGCGTGTGTCCTCAAGCTCGCGCTGCCATTGCTCCTTATCGAAATCGTCGTTCATATATCTCCTCGTAACACTATCTACCCTGCCACTACCCTTTTATCCTTTGTCATTCTGAGCGAAGCGAAGAATCCGGTGGGGCAAGAGTATGTATGGGGTCAAGCATGATCCATGGTCCTAACAGCATCTCTACCCACCGGATTCTTCGCTTCGCTCAGAATGACAACCTCTCAGTTGGGTTGCACGTACAAACTTGGCGCTCTGATGAACCAATGCTCTCCGATTTATCCTTAGCTTGATAACCCTGGAGTGCCCACAAAGAGTGCTGCTATGAGCCTGGTGCCGTAACTATGGGCAAAGCTGCGTGTGCCAGCCGAATCTGCCCTGGAAGACCGCCGTCCAGTCGTCGCGGCGGCATTGCTGCTTCCACCCTGCCCACTCTACCTTCCAACCGTTGCCGCCACGCGCCAACTCTATCCGGGTTTTGGTGGCTTTGATGGAGTCATCAAAGACCGTGTGATCTTCTACAATCAGCACAACCCTGTCAGGCTCAGGCAGATTGACGGTGACTCTTTCTCCGCCGCATTCCTCTCTGCAACTAAAGCGTAGGGCTATGTCGCGCGGCTCTTTAGTCCATGCTTCCCCTTGCTCCTCGGCAAGGCGGTATTCCTCCATGAAGGCGGTGAGTGCTGCCTGGTCGCGGGCCTCGAATGTGGCTCTATCGTCGTTGTTGCTAGCTATCAGCACGAGTATGCCCGCGCCCAGGCATGTAACAACGAGCGCCGCCACGAATACAGCAAGGAAGGTACTATACCTACGCCTGCGCATTCTCCCTCTCACGTTGTGGTGATATGCCGCCAAGCTCCCGCGCGATAAGACTCAGGGCCTCCCCCGCCGGCGCTTCCACCTTCAGCGTAGCCTCGGCGTCGGCTCGCGTTGGCCCCATGTTCAGGATATAGAGGGGCTTTCCACCCTGGCTAACCGTGCGTGCCAGCCTGTAGCCCGACCATACCGTTAGCGACGACCCCACCACCAGCAGTGCGTCGCACTCGGCCACCGCCTGCATTGCCCTTTCGGTCTTGTCGGCGGGCACTTGCTCTCCGAAGAAGACCACTGCGGGCTTGAGCCAGCCGCCGCAACGGGGGCACGCCGGCACGATCACGCCCTCGCCGTCTCCTACTTCGTCGGCGGGTAGACGCAAGTGCCGGTTGTCCCACTCCAGCCGCTTCTGTGTCTCATGTCGAGGCTCGTTGAAATCGCACGATATGCACTGCACGGTGCTATTCTCGCCGTGCAACTCAACTACCCGTTGGCTGCCCGCCTTGATGTGGAGGCGGTCGACGTTCTGGGTGATCAGGTAGTGCAATCGCCCGGCGCGCTCCATTTCGGCCAATGCTATGTGCCCCCTATTCGGCTGCGCGTCTCTGAAGCGAGAATATCCGTTCAGGCTGCGCGCCCAATAGCGCCTGCGCACGGCAGGGTTGCGCACATAATCGGCGAAATAGATAGGAGTGTGTTTGGCCCACATCCCCTGCGGCCCTCGATAGTCGGGTATCCCCGACTCCGTGCTGATCCCCGCTCCCGTCAGGGCTACCAGCCTGTGCGTGCGCGACATGGCCTCCACCAGCGGCGCAACCAGGCTTTCTATCTCGCCATCTTCCAATATGGCCTCTCTATCTGTCATACCCCCATTATAACAGAGGGCCTTCTCCGTTAGCGTCTCCTTTTGGTGTAGAGAACGTGCATGCAGTAGAACATAAAAGCAGAGAGGACTTGCCAGGCAAGTCCTCTCCCCTTCCAAAACCCGCGCACGAGTTACAGGTCTTGGTCGTCAATCGTCAATGTTCATTGGTCTTCGCCTTAGGGCGGCTATGCCCAGGCCCATGAGTATGGTTGCCAGGCCCAGGGTAGCGATCGACATGAGGAACTGCGCTACCACCTCGCCCGTCAGGGGCAGTCCGCCGCCGCCGGTGCATGGCATACCTGGACCTCCTGTGCCGCCGCTTGTGTCTCCCGGACGACCTACACAGGGTATTACCTCTGTTACTCTAGGTACCACCGTGGCCGTAGCTGTCGAAGGTACAGGCGTGGCCGTGTTGGTAGGCGTACTTGGTATAGGCGTGGCTGTATTGGTAGGCGTGCTGCTTGGCATAGGTGTAGAGGTAGATGGCGGTGTGGTCGTAGGCAATTCAGGCGTGCTTGTGGTCGTGCCTGTTGGCGTACTGGTCAGCGTCGGTGTGTTGGTAGGCGTCTCTTCTTCAGGCGTGGGTGTGTTCGTAGGAGTCTCGGTAGGCGTGTTGGTGGGCGTGTTGGTGGGCGTGTTGGTGGGCGTGTTGGTGGGTGTATTGGTGGGTGTATTGGTGGGTGTATTGGTGGGTGTATTGGTGCTTGTGGGCGTGTTCGTAGGCGTCTCAGTAGGCGTGTTGGTGGGCGTGTTGGTGGGCGTGTGCGTGGAGGTGGCAGTGTTGGTGGGTGTCTGGGTGGACTTGCGAGGTGTGGCTGTTGCCGTAGCTGTATTGGTCGCTGTGTTAGTGCCTGTGCTGGTAGGGGTGTTCGTCGGGGTGTTGGTAGGCGTATTAGTGCCCGTGCTGGTGGCCGTGTTGGTAGCAGTATTCGTCGGAGTATTAGAAGGAGTATTGGTAGGCGTGTTAGTGCCTGTGCTGGTAGGGGTGTTTGTAGGGGTGCTGGTAGGGGTGTTTGTAGGCGTGTTGGTGCTGGTTGTCGTGTTGGTAGGAGTATTGGTGGCGGTCGTAGCGGTTCTGGTAGGCGTCTTTGTGTGCTTGACCATGGTAGGCGTTCTGGTCGCTGTATGGGTCCTGGTTGCCGTGTTGGTAGGAGTATTAGTGGCGGTATTGGTAGGCGTGTTAGTGGGGGTATTCGTAGGCGTATTGGTGGATGTAGTGGTGCCGGTGGCAGTGTTAGTAGCGGTGTTGGATGGCGTATTGGTAGGTGTATTCGTAGATGTAGGGGTATTGGTTGCCGTCGCGGTGTTGGTCGCCGTCTTGGTCGAATGCCTTGTAGGCGTGTTGGTCGGGGTCTTAGTGTGGGGGCGCGGGGTCTTAGTTGGGTGCTCGTCGCATGGCCCCTCGGTCATGGTGAACTCGCCGTCCCAGCTTTCGTAGATCTGCGCCCACGCATTTTCTACAACCCCATTGAGATGGGCATCGGTCCTGTAGGTAGCCGTATCGCCGTTGAAAGAGACGCGGCCCGCGCTACCTTCCGCGCCACCCGCCCAGCGCACCCAGACCGAGTTAGGGGCGCTCGCCAGGTCGCGTATGTCCGTTATTATGAATTCCCAGAAATCGGGGTTGCAGCCATAGGTGGATATCTCTACCTCTATCTTCATCATCGGCTCGGTCGTGTGCACCGGCTCCGGTGGGACGGGCACACGCTCGGAATCATCACTTATTGGTTCCCCGCCAGGTTGGGCTTCGGTGTCAGCGTCCGGCTGTGCCTCTGTCTGCTCGCCGGCCTGGTTGTCCGTCTCGGGCACACCCACGCTCCTGCTGCCCGGCTCTTGCGCGTAGGTCAAGGGCTGCTCGGATGTCACCCGTACCTGCACGCTGCCGACAATGAAGGTGATTGCCAGCAAGGCAATCACCGTCACAAGCACGATCAGCCAGGTGCGATGCTTGCCTGTGAAGAGCTTCGTTATAGTTTGCTTGATGTCGTGCTTCATGATCTCGCGCTCCTACTTCCTTGTGTACACCTCCTATATGGGCGCACACGATAGCCTATGCGTGCAAGCCTACCTTTTAGAGGCATTACACACCATTCTCTAGCGCGCCGGTATTCAATTAGGTCAGACTTGGCTGGTTGCAACCCTTACGCCGTGCGGGTTTGGCGCATGTTCACCAGGCCTGGTCTTCCATCGCGGAAGCGGCCTACGGAGAGCGGGATGCCATGTGACAGGTATGCGGGAAATGTGAGAGAGATAAGGTAAGAGCCGCTCTAAGTAGCCGTCTATTCAGTTTGCAAATTGCCTTTTGCCCAGTCTACCGGCTTTATTTTGCTAACAACCGAACTGTGCAGGCACGCTAGTGTAGCCCATTATAGCCCTATGGTACCCCCATTACAATACCTCTAACGGATTATATTGGCGTACCCCTTAGTGAAACGCGGGACGCGAGATGTGAGAGCGTAATTCTTCGGCAAAGTTAGCTCATGATATCTTGGTATTGCGCTTCGCGTTCTACGTTTTGGTTAGCACTCTTCAAAAAAAGTGCTAAAATTGCCCCCGAAACCCCTTGTCAAATCCGTGGAAAGGGTTTATAATTAGCACTCGGAACCGTAGTTTGCTAACTGAATAAGTGATAAGCAATAAGCAGTAGCAGTACTCAACAGCCCAACATTACATCATTAGGAGGATTCACCAGCATGTCTGATACGGCAACTCTGCCCCAAACCAACATCCGCCCCCTTGGGGACCGTGTTGTGATCAAGGCCACCGGGCGCGAGGAGCAGACCAAGAGCGGTATATATATCCCCGACACCGTCCAGGAAAAGCCCCAGGAAGGGCTTGTAGTAGCGGTCGGTAACGGCAAGCTGCTCGACAACGGCACCCGCCAGCCCATAGACCTCAAGGCCGGCGACCGCGTGCTCTATTCCAAGTACGCCGGCACCGAGATCAAACAGGGCACCGAGGATTTCCTCGTGCTCCGCGAAAGCGATATTCTCGCAGTAATAGAAGGCTAACGATAATTGTGAATTCTTAATTTTGAATTCTGAATTAAGTACGTCGTACAACGTCTGGCAAGACTAATTCAAAATTAAGAATTCAAGATTCAAAATTACCAAGACTTGGAGGAATGACACACATGGCAAAGCAGATAGAGTTCGGCGAAGCCGCTCGCTCTT